>DATFKV010000225.1:0-2298 GCA_035268465.1 Cryomorphaceae bacterium
TAATCCTAATTCTTTAAATGTCGCCAATCCTAAAAATTTAAATTACCAAGTTATAATAATTAGGCGTTTCTCAGTGTGTTGTTAACTTTGCCGCCGTTTCAGGGAATATACTATTCTAATAAATGATCGCATTACTTTCACCCGCTAAAAGTCTCGATTTTGATTCTGCTCCTCCATTTGAGCGAAGGTCAGATTTGATCTTTGCCAAAGAAGCGGAATATTTGGCAAATAAACTCAAGAAGTTTTCAGCTAAAAAATTGAAATCGATGATGACCATCAGTGACGACTTGGCTCAACTCAATGCTGAGAGATTTGCGCACTGGTCTTTGCCATTTACGCAAGAGAACAGTAAGCAGGCCGTTTATTCGTTTAACGGTGATGTCTATCAGGGTTTAAAAGCAGAGAAATTCTCTCAAGAAGAAATGGATTTTGCGCAGGATCACCTGAGGATTTTGTCTGGACTTTACGGAATGCTCAGGCCTCTTGATTCTATTCAACCTTATCGGTTGGAAATGGGCACTTCTTGGGCGATTACCCCCAAAAAGAATAGCCTTTACAAATACTGGAAACCATCGGTAACCGAGAAGTTGAAGCAGGACATGGCAGATACTGACGCGAAATTTATTCTCAATTTGGCCTCTCAGGAATATGCCAAGGTTGTAGATTTTAAGCAAATTGATCTGCCTGCAGTAGCGCCCGAATTTAAAGAGGAGCGCGGCGATCAATTTCAAATGATCTCTTTTTTTGCTAAAAAGGCACGCGGCTTGATGGCAAAGTATGCCGTTGAAAATCAAATTAAAAACCCTGAAGAGCTAAAAGGGTTCGACTACGAAGGTTATCATTTCAACGAATCACTATCGGATTTATCTAAAAACAAATGGGTTTTCACCCGCAAATACGAATCAAATCAGAATTGAAAATGACGAATGCAATGAAAAGAATCGGTTTTTTTGCCGGAGTATTGATCCTTTTGGGATCGGGCGCTTGCGCTCAAAAGAATAGCGGCAGTGCCGGCGGTGCTGTAAGTCTCGAAAACGAAATGGACTCCATTTCTTACATCATGGGGGCCAGCTTAGCTGCCAATATCAATCAAGCCAATATCGAAGGAGTTAACTAGGATCACTTGATGATGGGCGTGAGAGACGGTATGGAAGGAGATTCCGCCCTAGCCATTAACATGACCGAGGGAAATGCCTACATCATGGCTTATATGCAGAAGGTGCAAGCCCAAGCTGCCGAGGCTGCGATTGCTGAAGCACAAGCTTTCATGGACGAGCAGGAAGCTACCGGGGAGTACCAAAAAATGGAAAATGGAATTCTTTACAAAGTTTTGGAAGAAGGAGATGGCCCGAAACCCGAAGCTACTGACGTAGTGAAAGTAAACTACGAAGGAACCAATACAGAAGGCGATGTATTTGACAGCAGTTACGAAAGAGGCACGCCCGCTGAATTTCCTCTAAACCGTGTGATTAAAGGTTGGACGGAGACACTTAAAATGATGCCTACGGGCAGCACTTGGAAAGTAGTGATTCCTCCCGGATTGGCATACGGAGAGCGTGGTTCACCCCCGAAAATTGGTCCGAATGAGCCACTTACTTTTAAGATCGAATTGATCGAAATTGTAGAGAACGAAGAATAATGCTCTTCGAAAATATCAACTTTCTTCTCCACGAAAGAGGGGCTCCCTCTCTTTCGGGAGAAGAATTTTTAGCTTTGAATCCGGACGATTTATGGGATTTAATTTCTCAATTGGGGGTTCCCTTTGAGACCTTAAATCAGATAGACTTGGCAAAGCGAGGCCAATTATTGAAGTCAAAATCCATTAAGCTTCTTGTTCTCGACGTCGATGGTGTGTTCACAGACGGCGGCTTGTATTATTCTTCCAATGGAGAAGATGCCAAGAAATTCAATGTGAAGGATGGGATGGCGATCAAAAAGGCCGCTGACAAAGGGCTTGAGATTGGCATCATCAGCGCTTCATCAAAGTCGGAAGTAGTCAAAATACGCGCAGAAATCTTAGGCATTCAAAATGTCTACGTAGGCTCTACACCAAAGCTTGAGATCCTCGAGTCATGGCTTTACCAAAAAGGCATTGGGTTCGAAAATGTGGCTTATGTTGGAGACGACATAAACGACGTCCCGATTCTCAAAAAAGTAGGTTTAGCAGCGGCTCCGAAGGATGCCGTCCTCCAAGCCAGACAAGCAGCTCATATCGTTTTACAACGCGCAGGAGGGCAAGGATGTATTCGGGAATTGATCGAAGGATACCTTACTTCCATAAGCGACTAAAAGTAGCTC
>DATFKV010000226.1:0-13591 GCA_035268465.1 Cryomorphaceae bacterium
AAGTTCATTGGCCACTTTCATGGCGGGACCCATCAGATCCAATTCACCTTTCATCGCTTTTTTCAAGAGCATGTCAACCGTTAGCATGCGGTTGATCTCATTTGTTCCTTCAAAAATTCGGTTGATCCGTGCATCGCGGTAAGCACGCTCCACACGAGTTTCGGCGCTGTAGCCCATGCCTCCGTGTATTTGGACACCCTCATCTACTACGTAGTCGAGCGATTCTGATGCAAACACCTTCATCATGGCACATTCGGCAGCATACTGCTCGATACCTTTCAAGGTCGCCTCATTCTTCTCTTTTCCATCGGCAATCAATCCGTCTATGGAGTCTTGAATGTTCTGTGTAGCACGGTAAACGGCCGATTCGGTCACATACGTTCGAATGGCTTGTTCGCCCAATTTATGGCGAATTGCCCCGTATTTGGAAATTGATCTCCCGAATTGGTTTCTTTCCAGAGCATATTTTACGCTGTGGTTAATGATGTCTTTATTACCACCTACTACTCCACCACCGAGCTTGATTCGTCCGATGTTCAAAATGTTGAGAGCTATCTTGAAACCGTTTCCTCTTTCCGAGAGCAAGTTTTCTACCGGAACTTTGCAATCGTTGAAGAATACCTGGCGGGTAGAACTTCCTTTGATACCCATTTTCTTTTCTTCCGGGTTGAGTTCTATGCCACCAAAATCTTTTTCTACGATGAAAGCACTGAGATTCTTGTCGTCATCAATTTTGGCGAAAACGATGAAGATATCGGCAAATCCCGCATTGGTAATCCACATCTTCTGACCGTTGATCAGGTAGTGTTTTCCGTCTTCGGTAAGCTTGGCATTCGTTTTTCCCGAATTGGCATCCGATCCTGCACCGGGTTCGGTGAGGCAGTAGCTTGCTTTCAATTCGCCCGTGGCCAAGCCGGGTATGTATTTTTTCTTCTGTTCTTCATTTCCATAATAGAGAACCGGAAGTGTACCAATACCAGTATGTGCACTGTAAGCTACCGAAAAAGAATGTCCGGAACCAAATATTTCTGCGCTGAGCATAGAGGTTTTAAAATCCATACCCATTCCGCCCAATTCTTCGGGAATGCTTAAACCGAGCATCCCAAGCTCGCCGACTTTATCCATCAAGGATGGCATTAAGCCTTCCTCCATATTATCGATGCGATCCAAGTTTGGATACACTTCTGATTCAAGAAAATCTTGAGCGCTCTTAGCGATCATGCGGTGTTCTTCGCTCCACTCTTCCGGAATGAAAATATCAGAAGGCTCGGTCGTTCTGATTAACCATTCTCCTCCCTTAATCGCTTTTTTACTTTGTTCTGTTACTTCTGCCATTTTCTTAATTTTTTAATTCAATAATTCAAATACTCCCGCGGCTCCTTGGCCGGTACCAACACACATGGTCACTACACCATATTTATTCTTTCTACGGCGCATCTCGTTAAAGAGTTGTACGCTAAGCTTTGCACCGGTGCAACCCAGTGGGTGACCCAGTGCAATTGCTCCACCATTTACATTCACTATTTCAGGATCCAATCCCAATTCGCGAACGACTGCCAAAGACTGAGAGGCGAAGGCTTCGTTCAACTCAAAAAGTTCGATGTCACTTATTTTCAAGCCTGCTTTTTCCACTGCTTTTGGCACCGCGTAAATCGGGCCTACACCCATAATTCGCGGCTCCAATCCCGATACATGGTAGCTTTTCAACTGCGCAATCGGTGTTAGGTTGTGTTCTTTCAAAAACTCCTCAGAAACCACCATCACAAATGCGGCACCGTCAGAAGTCTGTGAAGCATTTCCGGCGGTTACACTTCCCCTTGCATCAAATACCGGGCGCAATCGAGACAGGGCTTCCATATTCGTTCCCCGGCGAGGACCTTCATCGGTATCTACGGTATAAGTAGATGTGCTCCGCTTTCCGTCTTTCAGAAAGATTTGCTCCACTTCAATCGGCACGATGTCATCTTTGAATTTACCCGCGTCAATTGCTGCTACCGCTCGGTGATTGGACTGCATGGCAAATTGGTCCTGATCTTCTCTCGAAATGTTGTAATCGCGAGCTACCGCTTCTGCGGTGAGGCCCATACCCCAGTACCAATCGGGATTTTTCTTGGCCACCTCGGCATTCGGAACGATTCTCCATCCTCCGAAAGGGATGGGACTCATGCATTCCACACCTCCCGCGATGATGCAATGAGCCATGCCTGAATGAATTTTTGCGGAAGCAATGGCGATGGTTTCCAATCCCGAAGAACAATATCTGTTTACAGTCATTCCGGGCACCTTGTCGGTGTCGAGGCCCATCAGGGAAATCATTCTTCCCACGTTAAGTCCTTGTTCTGCCTCGGGAGTAGCGTTCCCTACAATTACGTCCTCTATAAGTTCTGTGTCAACTTGAGGATTTTCGCCCATGATTTTTTTGATCACGGCTGCCGCCAAGTCATCGGGTCGCGTAAAGCGGAATACTCCGCGCGGCGCTTTTCCTACTGCTGTTCTGTATCCTGATACGATGTATGCGTTCATTCTAGTTGTATTAGGTATTAAGTATTAAGACTTCAGAGTCTTCTTCTTCAATACAATGGTTTTTAAGGTTCGTTATAAATTTCTTCGGGCTCATTCGCGGAATTATTTTTTAGTTTTTCCGACAGACGAAAATTCATATTGTTGATGTATTCTAGCTTCTTAGAAAGTCTTTGGAAGATGTCTTCTTCGATAATTTCCAGTCTGTATGAAAGTTCTAACTGTGTTTCCAATTCTGAAGAAGAGCCTTTTGCAATGGCTAAAAATCTGGCAAACTCCTTTGAACTTTCTCTTCCTGCACCTTCAGCGATATTACTTGGAATCGAAAGAGCTGAACGGCGCATCTGACTGATCAGTCCAAAACGTTCATCATCGGGAAATGACTTTGTCAATTGGTATATCTCAATAACCAAGTCCATTGATTCCTTCCATATTTTAAGCTCTTTATGCCTGTGCATTATTTCATCTTAATACTTTCGTCTTCGTACTTAATACTGTCATCAATTTCGTAACACTCTCCCCTTCTTCACCATACTCTCCAGTCGCTCCATGGTCTTTCTGGTTTGGCACAATTCCAAAAAGGCCTTGCGTTCCAATTTGAGCAAATACTCCTCGGAGACTTCCGTGATTTCTGAGAGGTCGCCTCCGCAGAGAACGTAGCCCAGTTTTTCAGAAATAACGCGGTCGTGATCGGACATGTAGTTTCCGCTCATCATGCTGTTGGCGCCCACATAAACGATTCCCAAACCTTCTTTTCCCATCACGCGGATGTCGGTTCTTTTCACCGGTTTCGTGTATCCTTTTTGCGCCATCAAGAGAGCCGACTGTTTGGCGTAAGCCAATTGGTCATCTCGGTTTACCACTACTTCGTCAGTTCCTTTTCGCAAGTATCCGAGTTCAAAAGCTTCGTATGCGGATGTAGATACTTTGGCTTGGCCAATGGTGAGAAATCTGTTTCTCATGGTATTGATCCGAATGTCTCCTTCGTTGATCTCATCCGAAATGCGTGCGGCAAACTCTTTGGTTCCGCCACCGCCCGGTATTACTCCGACTCCGAATTCTACGAGTCCCATGTATAGCTCGGCGTGTGCCACCACCTTATCGGCGTGGAGGCAAAGCTCGCAGCCCCCACCTAAGGCCATATTGTGTGGCGCAGCTACAACGGGAATGCTGCTGTAGCGCATACGCATCATGGTGTCTTGGAAACGCTTGATAGCAAATTCCAATTCATCAAATTCTTGCTCCACCGCCATCATAAAGATCATTCCCACGTTGGCTCCGGCTGAGAAGTTGTCGCCTGTGTTTGAAACGACCAATCCTTTGTATTCGGCTTCCGCCAAATCGACCGCTTTATTGAGCCCCTCGATTACTTCACCACCGATGGTATTCATCTTGGTGTGGAACTCGATGTTCAAAATACCGTCACCCAAATCTTTGATGGTGGTGCCTGAATTTTTCCAGATGATGTCGTCCCCACCTATATTGTCGAGGAAGATTTGACCTTCGAGAGCGGGAACTTCTTTGTAGCCTTTTGATTCTAAATCATAGAAATACTTGGCTCCGTTTTCGATTTTGTAGAAAGACTTCACACCCGAATCCAACATCTCTTGAATCCAAGGAGCCGTTTTGATGCCTTCCTTTTCCATGTTTTTCAATGCCTTCTCTACTCCTACGGCATCCCATTTTTCGAATGGTCCCATTTTCCAGCCGAAGCCGGCGCGAAGGGCAGCGTCAATTTTGTACAACTCATCGCTGATCTCAGGAATGCGCATGCTTACGTAAGCGAAGAGACCATGGAATGTCTTTCGATAGAATTCACCCGCTTTGTCCATTCCATTGTAAAGCACCGACAGCCTTTTGTCGAGTTGATCAATGGCTTTGGTCATCTCCAAAGTTGGAAAGCTCACTTTCTCAGTGGCGCTGTATTCCATAGAGTCCAAATCGAGCGACAGGATTTCCGACTTTCCGCCTTCTCCTTTCACCTTTTTGTAAAAACCTTGTCCGGTTTTACTGCCCAGCCATTTTTGATCGACCATTTTCTGAACGTAGTCAGGAATGGCGAAAACTTCTTTTCGCTCGTCATCGGGACAATTTTCTTTAACTCCATTCGCTACGTGAACCAAGGTGTCCAGCCCCACCACGTCGGCGGTTCTGAAAGTGGCTGACTTCGCATGACCAATTACAGGACCCGTGAGTTTGTCTACGGCTTCCACCGAAAGACCCATTTCCTTCACCACATGGAATAACTCCATGATGGAATAGACTCCCACACGGTTGGCAATAAAGGCCGGCGTGTCTTTGCAGAGCACGGTTTCTTTTCCGAGGAATCGAGAACCGTATTCCATCAGGAAGTCGAGAACGGATTGATCGGTATCGGGGCCGGGAATGATTTCGAGCAATCTGAGGTATCGCGGAGGATTGAAGAAATGCGTGCCACAAAAGTGCTTTTTGAAATCTTCGCTGCGGCCTTCATTCATGCTCTGAATCGGAATACCTGAAGTGTTCGAAGTAATCAGCGTTCCCGGTTTGCGGTGTTTTTCAACGTTTTCAAAAACCTGCTGCTTGATGTCCAGTCTTTCGACTACCACTTCTATAATCCAGTCCACATCGGCAATTTTCGACATGTCGTCATCGAAGTTTCCCGTGGTGATTCGATTGGCGAAAGCCTTTGAATAAATAGGAGAGGGGTTGCTCTTCAGCGCAAATTGCAAGGCATCGTTCACGATGCGGTTGCGTACGGCGGGGTGCTCCAAGCTAAGGCCTTTTGCCTTTTCTTTCTCGTCGAGTTCTCGCGGAACGATGTCGAGTAGGAGCACTTCCACGCCGATATTGGCGAAGTGGCATGCGATTCTCGAACCCATCACTCCTGATCCCAAAACGGCTACTTTTTCTATGGTACGTTTGCTCATGGTTTGCTTTACTTTTTAACGGTTGGGGATAATTCTGTTTTTAATTCGTAGATGCTCGTGCTGTCGAGCAATTCATTTATTTGCTTCGATACCTCAAAGAAGGTTTCGAGTTTTTCGCTGTCAATATTTTCGTGAACGTACTCGTTCAACCTTACCACCACATCTCTCGATGTGTCGCGGTATTTTTTGCCATCTTCCGTAAGGTGAATGAGAACCAGTCTGCCATCCGTTTCGGCTTGCGACTTATAGATGAGGCCTTTTTCTTCCATTGACTTCAAGGTCCGCGTCAAGCTTCTCGATTCCATTCCCATTTTAGGTCCGAGCTTGGTGCTGGGAGTTCCGTCCTTATCGATGTTCAAGAGCACATAGCCCACAGACATGGTTCCGCCAAATTTGGCGGCTTCCTGATTGTAGATGCGGCTGATCTTTTGCCAAAGCCAACGCAGGTGAAAATCTATGGTTTGTTGTGGTTTCATGTAATCTTGAGTTGCTAAGGTAAGAAAAAAAGGTATGCACGCATAACAAATCGATGCGATTTTGTTCCTTCTATTCGCTTCATTTCAACTTTCTCATCAACTATTCGGCGGTTCTTCTACTTTTGACATTTTGTTGAAAAATAGATCCGGATACGTAATCCATTAATTTGGTTTTGAAATGCAAGGTGAAAACGAGGAGTTTGAAGTAGGAGGCATAAGCCTTCAAGAGCTAAGTGAAGAGTATGGTACCCCGCTTTACGTCTACGATGGCGCCAAAATAAGGTCGCAATACCAAAGACTTGCCGGCGCGTTCAAAGGGTTGGATGTCAAAATCAAGTACGCGTGTAAGGCCAATTCGAATATCAATATCCTAAAATTGCTGAAGCAAGAGGGGAGCGGTCTGGATGCAGTTTCTATCAATGAAGTTCGCCTCGGTATGAAGGCCGGATATGAACCGCAGGAGATCCTCTACACGCCCAATGGCGTTTCTATGGAAGAAATGGAAGAGGCTGTCGACTTGGGGGTTAATATCAACATTGACAATATTTCTATACTTGAGCAGTTCGGACACAAGTACCAAGGGTCCGTGCCGGTGTGCATCCGAATAAATCCTCACGTCATGGCGGGTGGAAATGCGCACATTCAAACTGGTCATATCGATTCAAAATTTGGAATTTCCATCCATCAGATCAGACACGTGATACGGGTGGTGAAGGCTAACAATATGGACATAGCCGGTCTGCACATGCATACGGGCTCTGACATAGTGGATGCGGAAGTATTCACCCATGCCTCTGAATTGCTTTTTGAGGCTGCCCTGAATTTCGATAATCTCAGGTATGTCGATCTAGGCTCGGGGTTTAAGGTAGGTTACCGCAAAGATGACGTGACCACAGATATTGAGCGATTGGGAAAAGTTTTGGGCAAACGATTCAATGAATTTTGCGAAACCTACGGCAAGAAGCTGGAGTTGTGGTTTGAGCCCGGAAAGTTCTTGGTGAGCGAGGCAGGTATTTTCTTAGTGAAGGTCAATGTGGTGAAGCAAACCGTTTCTACCGTTTTTGCAGGAGTGGACTCCGGTCAGAATCACCTCATTCGGCCGATGATGTACGAGGCCTATCATCATATCGTCAACATTAGCAATCGAGGCGAAACGCAGCGTGTTTATTCGGTAGTCGGATACATCTGCGAAACGGATACATTCGGTTACGACCGAAAGCTGACCGAAGTGAGAACGGGAGATGTTCTGGCCATTTACAATGCGGGAGCCTATGGATTTACCATGGCTTCCAATTATAACTTTCGCGTGCGACCCGCGGAGGTTTTAGTCTTGGATGGAAAAGCACATTTGATCAGACGCAGAGAGAATTTTGATGATTTGATGCAGAATCAGATTGAGGTACTTTAGGGCAAAAGATGGATTCCTGCTTTAATCCGCCCACTCAGCCAATTCCAGCCAGCGATCGTTTTTGGTGTCGCATTCCTTCACGACTGCTTCCAGTTCAGCTGAGATTTTCATCAACTCCTCGTTGTCATTGGTAGCTGAAAGAGCTTCCGCCAATTCGGCTTTTTTTTCCTCGAGTTTCTCGATGCTCTTTTCCAGCTTTTCAAATTCTAGACGTTCGCCATATGTGAGCTTTGTCTTTTCTTTTTTCTCGGGTTCGGAAGCCGCAACTTGTTTCTTCTCAGCCGCTATTTCTTTTGTCGAGGATTTGTCTTCCAATTTTTTCTTCTCTCGGTACTGAGTGTAGTTTCCCGGAAAATCTCTGATTTCTCCCTGACCTTCAAAAACGAAAAGATGATCGACTACCTTATCCATAAAGAAACGGTCGTGCGATACCACTACCAGACAGCCATCATAGACCTGCAAGTAGTCTTCCAGTACTTGGAGGGTATCGATGTCGAGATCGTTTGTCGGTTCGTCCAGTACCAGAAAGTTCGGGTTGGCCATCAAAACCGTCAATAAATAGAGCCTTCTCTTTTCACCTCCGCTAAGAGTAGATACGAGCTGCCAATGCTTGTCTCTGGCAAAGAGAAAACGCTCGAGCATTTGCGTGGCGGAAAGCTTTTGACCTTTGTGCAATTCGATGACGTCGGCAATATCGGTAACCACTTCAATCACTCGCTTTTGTTCGGCGCCCACCAATCCGTTCTGGTCGTAATGACCAAACTTTACCGTCTCGCCTTGAACGATCTTTCCCCCATCGGGCTCCAGTTCTCCCAGCAGCATTTTCACGAAAGTGGTCTTCCCCGTTCCATTCTTACCAACCACACCAAGCTTTTCTTTTCGCTGGAAGTTGTAGTCGAGATGGTCTGTAATTGTAAGGTCACCGAAAGATTTAGAGACCTTGTGAAACTCGACGATTTTCGAACCGAGCCTCTCGGTTTTTACGCCGAGCTCCACGCTGCTTTTATCCGTGCGTATCGACGCTTGCGACTTGATGTCATCAAAGGCATCTACCCTCGATTTCGATTTGGTTCCACGTGCCTTTGGCTGCCTTCTGATCCATTCCAGTTCGGTGCGCATCAGGTTTTTGGCCTTGCCAACAGTAGTCGCCAAGTTGGCTTCTCTCTCGGCTTTCTTTTCCAAGAAGTAGGTGTAATTTCCGGTGTATCTCACCAATTCTCCGCGATCAATTTCCAGAATGTCCGAGCAGACTCTGTCGAGGAAATAACGGTCGTGAGTGACCATCAATAAGGTGAAGTTTCCTGATGCCAGCCACTTTTCCAACCACTCAATGGTGTCCAAGTCCAAATGGTTGGTGGGCTCATCCATGATAATGAAATCGGGTTCATCAAGAAGCACTCTCGCCAAAGCGGCTCTTTTGCGCTGACCGCCCGACGCGGTATCGATGCGCATATCGGTATTTTCGATGCCGAGCTGCCCCAATACTTCGCGAACGCGGGCTTCAAAATCCCAAGCATTCGTTAGGTCCATTTCTTCCATGGCCTGCTGCAAGGCATCTCCATCATCGGGGTTTTGAATGGCTTTTTCGTATTTTTTGATGGCAGCGGTCATGGGATTATCCGACACCATTATGGCATCTGTCAAGCTCAAGCCTTCGGCAAACTCCGGCTCTTGCGGTAAATAGCCAACCCGAGTTCCGCTTCTGAAAGTAATTTCTCCTGTGTCGGCAGGTTCAACGCCTGCAATGGCCCGAAGCATGGTGGTTTTTCCTGATCCGTTCGGGGCGACGATGGCCACTTTTTCTCCCTTGGCCATACCAAATGAGAAATTTTCAAACAGCAGCTTTGGGCCGTAACGCTTAGAAAGATTTTCGACTGAAAGGAGATTCATGGTGTGGTATAGCGTATTGAGTATAGGGTATTGAGACCAGGAAGAGAATTTAAAAGTACTAAAGGCACAAAGAAATGAATTAAGTCATGGGATGGATATTTCTAAAGAATCACAATGCCCAATACCCACTATTCAGTACCATTACCGGCAAATTCCTCTTCAAGCAATATCTCAATTTCATCGGCCAGTCGTTGCATATCTGCCTCGCTGGTGCCATCATAGAAGCCACGTAGTCTGCGGTCAGTATCTACGAGGATGAAATTTTCCGTATGAATGAAGTCTTGCTTTCCTCCGTCGCCTTCATCAAGGACAGCGAAGTAACTTTTGCGGGCCAATTCGTAAATGTGTTTTTTGTCTCCTGTGGTTAGCATCCATCTCTCCGGATTGGCTTCGTAAAGCTGTCCGTATTCATATAGCGCAGCAACACTGTCAATTTCCGGAGTCACTGAATGAGAGAGAAACATGACTTCCGGTCTGTCGGCAAACTCTTCTTGGAGTTCGGCGATGTTTCGACTCATGATCGGACAAATGGAAGGACAGGTGGCAAAAAAGAAATCAGCCACGTAAATCTTATTTTCAAAATCGGCTTGAGTGATTGTGTCACCAAGTTGATTGACCAATTTAAAGTCAGCAATGGTATGATCCTTTTCAATATCCTGCTTTGATTTATCAACCAATTTCGGGTTGATGTCTGCCGGTTGGTAGACTTTCAGTTTCTTTTCCGTCTTCAGCAGAGGGTAGGCGATGACCATGCCTCCAATAAGAATAACAACGAAAATTCCGAGAGTGAGTACCCAACTTCTGTTTTTCATAGTTCGAATAGTTTCAATCTGAAAACAGCCCTAAGGCTTTAAATGTTGGGCAAAGGTCGGAAAGAAATACGCTGAAATAGCAGCGAAGATTAAGAAAGCGTCAGAATCCGGCCTTAACTGTATATCTCCTCAATCAGTGCTGCATATTTGGCATGAATCACTTTTCTTTTCAGCTTAAGCGTAGGGGTTACCATGTCATTCTCTACAGTGAACTCTTCGGGTAAAAGTTCGAATTTCTTGATTTGTTCCCACTTTCCGAAAGGCTCATTGTAGTGATCGATTTCTTCTTGGAATCGATCGATTACGCGTTGGTCGGAGATCATTTTTTCACGAGATGAGCAATCTACATTTTTCCGCCTGCACCATTCTTCCAGAAACTCAAAAGTAGGCACGATAAGGGCTGAAGGGTGCTTTTGGTATTCGCCAATGACGATAATCTGCTCGATGAAACGACTCTCTTTAAACTTATTCTCCATGATTTGCGGAGCGATGTACTTTCCGCCTGAAGTTTTAAAAATCTCCTTCTTGCGATCGGTTATTCTAAGGTATTCGCCGTCTACCAACTCACCGATATCTCCCGTGTGAAACCATCCATCTCTGAGCACTTCATCCGTCAGGTCTTGACGCTTGTAATAGCCCATCATTACGTTTGGTCCTTTCACCAAAATCTCTCCGTCATCGGCAATTTTGACGTGCACATCAGCAATGGGACGTCCTGTGGTGCCGATCTTCATTCCATTGTTCTCGATCTCATTTACACTGATTACAGGAGAGGTTTCCGTCAGTCCATATCCTTCCAATACGGGTATGTTTGCTGCATTGAATATTCTGGCCAATCGTGGGTTCAGCGCTGCACTTCCGCTGGCAACGGCTCGCACATTTCCACCCAAGGCCTCCTGCCATTTGCTGAAAATGAGCTTCCGCGCAACTTTGAGTTTCATCTCGTAAATGGGTCCGTTGGCTCCATAGGGCTCGTATTTCTCACCGATACTCACCGCCCAGAAAAACAATGATTTCTTAATTCCGGTAAGAGCTGCGCCCTTGTCGATGATCTTGTCGTATACTTTTTCGAGCAATCGAGGAACTGCGGTGAATACCTGAGGTTGGACGTCGCGAATATCATCTCCGATGGTTTCCATAGACTCGGCAAAATAAAGTGATACCCCGGTGTATGTGTAGAGATAAATAATCATTCGCTCGTAAATGTGACACAGCGGGAGAAAGCTGACGCCTTTGGCATCATTGCTCACGGGCAGTCGAGGCTTGCTGGATATGGCATTGCTGGCTACATTTCTGTGCGAGAGCATCACCCCTTTAGGCGTTCCGGTAGTTCCCGACGTGTAGATCAGCGTTGCCAAATCTTCCGCCTTCACATCATTGCGCAGAGTTTGAATCGTTTCAAGATCGGCTTTTTCACTCAGTAACTCTTTCCAGAATTTCGCACCTGAGATATTTTCAAATGTGAATATTTCCTTAACGGAGGGGGACTTATCTTTCGCCAATCGAGCTTTCGCCAATAGCTCCTTATCCGAAACAAACACAAATTTTACTTCAGAGTCGTTGAAGATAAAGGCATAATCATCGTCGCTGATGGTGGGGTAGACGGGCACATTAATCGCTCCGATTTGGAGTATGGCCAGATCAGTGATGACCCACTCAGGTCTGTTATTGGAGATAATGGCAATTTTATCACCCGGCTGTACACCTTTTTCCAAAAGGCCGGTGCTCAAAGCGTTCGCAGTATCGATTACTTCTTGGGTGGAATGTTTTTCCCATTTTCCGTTTACTTTCCCGGCAAGGGCATCCTCCTGTGGAAAGTGTTTTAATTGAAAATCGTAGAAATCGAATAGCCTTGTTTTATCCGCTTTAAGCTCCATTTACGTCAAAATTTATGGCTCCAAAATAAGGAATATTTCATACGAATCCTTTTTCAGTGTCTTCTGATGAATGTCGCTCAGCAGTGCAGCGAGAAGACGCTTCTTCAATATACCCTTTTGCCGGAAAGAAATGTGGCGATCACCTTTGAGTCAAGTATCCGATTCTCAGGGGAGTGTAACAGGTCAGAATCGATTACGACAAAGTCCGCCATTTTATTGACCTCCAAACTGCCTTTCTTTTCCTCTTCGAAAGAAGCCAAGGCAGGCCAAAGCGTGATTCCTCTCAAGGCATCTTCTCTGGATAACGCCTCTTCTGGTCTGTAAGGGGAGGCATCATTTCCATTCGGATTTTTTCGAAAGACCGCCGCGTAGAAATTGGCTATCGGAGAAATGGGTTCTACCGGAAAATCCGTTCCCAATGGAATCCATCCGAGCTGTTCCTTTAAGGTCTTGAATGCGTAGGCATGCTCTATTCTTTCGGGGCCCAATCGGTTTTCGGCCCAGTCCTGATCTGAGGTGGCATGAACCGGTTGAACGGAAGGAATGATTGCATAATCTCTGTACAGATGCAAGTCTTCGGGCGAAACTACCTGAGCATGCTCTATTCGCCAGCGGAGGTCGTTCATACCTTTGAGGATATCTGCGTATGTGTTGAGCGCAAAGGCGTTGGCCGAATCGCCGATGCAGTGGGTGCACAATTGAAATCCGTTTTCGTAAGCTGCATGGGCATATCGTCGCAGAGTAGAGTCGGAAATCAGCGAGAGACCATAATTATCAGGATCGTCTGAGTAAGGCTTTTTGAGAAGTGCCCCTCTGGAGCCCAATGCTCCGTCGGCGTAGACTTTGATCGCACATACGTGAAGCTTATCTTTTTCCAGCGGCCCGTTTTCCATAAATACCAGCGATTCCTCGCTCTTTTGGAGCATCACATAAACGCGTATATCGATCTCACCATTTTCTTGCAGACTATCCAAAAGCTCTATATCACTTATCGGTAACCCGGCATCCGTTACCGAAGTCAATCCTGCTTCGAAGCAATTATTTTGAGCTTGCACAATGAGTTTGGCTTGTTGCGCAAAACTCATCGGCGCTATAAAACCCTCGGCATACTGCTCGGCTTGATCGATTAGAATTCCGGTAATTTCTCCCCTTTCATTTTTTTCAATGAGGCCACCTTCCATATGGGTGTTGAGGTTAATTTGTGCCCGCCTCAAAGCTTCGCCATTTACCAGTGCTGCATGGCCATCCACTCGGGTCAAATGAACGGGGCGATCAGGAAAGAGGCTGTCCAGCATAGCCCTGTCAGGAAATTCTTTTTCTTCCCAAATTGTGTGATCCCACCCCCGGCCGACAATCCATTCGCGATCGGACTGAGCAACGAATTTTTGCACCCTTTCGATGACTTCGTCAAAGGACTTGGATCCAAATAAGTTGATCTCGCCTTGATTTCGGGCGTAACCGAGAAAGTGTGAATGAGCGTCATAAAATCCCGGGTAAACAAATCTTTTCTGCGCATCGAAAGTCTCTATGGCTTTGTAGCGGTTCAGGATTTCGCGCTCTGCGCCCAGCTCTATGACCACACCGTCCTTTATGGCCATAGCCTGATAGGTGGTGAAATTTTCATCAACACTATATATGGTCGCATTGTGAACTACCAGATCAGCCTCTTCCGTTTGATAGCAGGCGGAAAGAGTCAAGG
>DATFKV010000227.1:0-2820 GCA_035268465.1 Cryomorphaceae bacterium
CGTCAAACGACGGTTTTTGGTAGGATACTTCGAGCTCGTTGTTTCCCGAGCCTACGCTGAATTGATCGAGATCTAAAGCGTTTAGCGGAAGCGAAATAATCAGTTCAGCAGTGCTTGCATTGATGGCAGTAAGTTTTAAAAACGAAGTGTTTAAGTCTCGAGAGACCTTAACTGAGGTAGGATTAAAGTTAATCCCGCTTATTTTACACGAGAGCTTTGTTTCCGTTATTTCGTTATTGTCCTCTGAAATAATTATCGGCACATTGGAAAATGAACCGTTTTGAAAAATCGCATTTTCAACTTCATTTTCAGGACTGTGCACAACCGTAAAAAAGGTGCCGCTCAGAGTATTGGCATTTTCATTGATCTCGTCGATTTCCATTACAAAGTCTCCGAGTTCATTGGGACTAATAAGATTGGAGTACCAAGTGATGGCATCGGCGTTTTGGCGCCAGCCGGCGTATCCCAAATCATTGTCAGAACCCAAATTGGTGTAGTATGCTGCACCATCATCGGGTACGCGCAGTGTGAATATTTCTCCCGACAGGCTATTGTGAGCGGTTACCGTAATGTTGCCGTTTTGCCTGATGGCACTGACTTCAGGTAATGACCACGCAGAGGAAGTTAAATTGCCACCTATGTCGCGGAGGTTGAGCGTAGCTGCTATTTCCGTTTGAGGGGTCTCGTTTTGTTCCTCTTCTTTTTCACAAGCCCACGAAGTAGTCAGAATGGTAAGAATGACAGTGAATTCCAGAAATCGTCTCATTGATTTTGTTTTTATTGCTTGGTCAAAATAAGAATTTTCTGAAAACGATTGCCGGAATAGACTAAGTGCTAAAGACTTTATTACTTAATCTATCGACTCACAATATCCTTCCCGAAAGGGGTTAAAGCCAGTGACGCCATCTTGAAATGTTGATTGGCAAAGGGAATCCCGATGATGGTGATAAAAAGGAGGACACCGAAGAGCAGGTGGGTGAGACTGATCCATATGCCGCCTACCAAAATCCAGATAATATTGAAGATGATGTAGAGGCATCCGTTGGAACGGTTATGGGCGACGACTTCTTTGCCGAAAGGCCAGAGGCTCAGTCCCGCGAGTTTGAGCGTTTGAATGCCAAAGGGTATGCCTACGATGGTGATCATCATCAGGATGCTTGAAACCAAGTATTCGATGGCAGTGATCAAGCCACCGAATATGAGCCAGATAATGTTTCCCAAGAAGCGCATGGGGTAAAAGTAGAAATTTGTTTCACTCATGGGCAACCCGAAAAAACGGACTGCGTCTCATTACCAATTAAAATCACAGTCATGCAACGCACATTAAAATACCACAGCTCTTTTGGGGTTGAACCGAGGCCGATTCGGTTTGGGTGCGATTGTCTGCACTTTTCGATCGGCTAGTATCCGCCTCTTTTTCCGCCACAGCGGAATCTCTTTCCAATAATTAATCAATTAAACTTAAATCGATGACACGTTACGACGCGGCCATCGAAGTCCGAATGGCACGTATTGATGCCTTTTGGTCAAATGGCCGCTACCAAGAGGGATATGAAATCCTTGAGTCTATCCTCTTTGATGAGCCCGGATACGGAAAAGCACATTCTTACATGGGATGGTATGCCTATGCTCGAATGCAAAATTATGAACTTGCAGAACGCCACTACGAATTGGCTTTGAAATTCAATCCTGCCTTTGCGGGGACCTACATAAATTTCACCATTGTATTGATTGGTATGGGCAGCTATGTGGAGGCGATCAAAATAGCCCGAAGAGGTATGAATGTAGGAGGTAGTAGCAAAGCTCAGCTTTTGTCTGAAATCGGCAGGGCTTACGAATACATGAATTTGCTGCCTTTGGCCAGAGAGGCTTATAAAGAAGCGTACCTCATGGCAGAAACTGACGAAGCTATGGAAGCGATAAAAGGCGCTATGGTCAGAGTAAAAAGAAAAAGGCAACTCAAGTCTTTTGGATTTACTTTTTGAGTGAAGCCCTCGCCCTCGGTGGGGGCTTTTTTTTATTGAAACTTCCTTTTTTCTAAGCCGATAATATGACGGATATTTGCGCTCTTTTTTCCAAACATGCATCCAAGGACACTTGCCCATTTGGCTCTTTTAGCGGTAGCCTTAATCTACAGCGCCAATTACGTGATCGCCAAAGATCTGATGCCCTTTTACATCGAGCCCAGAGGTTTTATCTTCATGCGGGTAATCGGTGCTACGGCACTCTTTTTCATTTTGGGAATCTTTTCCAAAAGCGCGCGAAAGATTGAGCGTTCCGACTGGCTTCGGGTTTTCCTTTGTGGTTTTTTTGGCGTGGCGTCCAATCAAATTTTATTCTTTGAAGGGTTGAACCTCACCACACCCATCAACGCTGCGGTGATTATGACTTCCAACCCGGTTTTGGTATTATTGATGAGTGCCATTTTGCTGAAGGAAAAGCTGAGGCCAATCAAGATTGTGGGGGTGATCTTGGGAGGGATAGGAGCAGTGTACTTGATTCTCAGCACGGCTTCGGACGATTTTGCATTGCCCGGAATCAGCATTGGCAATATGTTGATTTTTCTGAATGCGACTAGTTACGCGATTTACTTGGTTATTGTGAAGCCGCTCATGCGAAAGTATGATGCCTTGCTGGTGATCAAATGGGTGTTTGCATCAGGACTGGTTTTCGTGGTTCCGCTTGGTGTCGGGCAGTTTTCCGAAGTAGATTGGATTACATGGACGCCTTCGATCATTTCAGCGGCCGCCTTCGTGGTAGTTTGTACTACCTTCTTGGCATATCTGTTCAATGTATTTGCCTTGAAGACACTGAGCAGCT
>DATFKV010000228.1:0-3013 GCA_035268465.1 Cryomorphaceae bacterium
AATGCCTCATTGGTAGCAATTCGATACAGCCAAGTATAGAGTGCTGAGTCGCCTTTGAAACCACTAATGTGTTTCCACGCTTTAACAAATGTATTTTGGAGGGCGTCGTCGGCGTCGGGATGATTGCCCGTCATTGCTCGCACGCGAGCATACAGCGGCTTCTTGTAGAGATTCATCATCTGCACAAAAGCTGCCTCTTTGGTTCGATTGTTTCGGAGACGTTTAAGTATTTCCCGCTCTTCGGACTTCATCTTCATTTCCGGTGATCGGGAATGGGAGCTCTATTTTCTGGCAACGGCTTTAAGAGCCGCTTCGACAACATTTGGCGTATCAATGCCATATTTTGTCATGAGCTCCTCAGGCGTACCACTTTCCCCGAACGTGTCATTTACTGCCACGATTTCCATCGGAGCCGGGTAGTTTCTCGACAATACCGAAGCGATGCTTTCGCCAAGACCGCCAAGAACCATGTGTTCCTCAGCCGAAACGGCACATCCCGTTTTCTTCACCGACTCTAAGACTGCTGCAACATCCAAAGGTTTAATCGTGTGGATATTTATGATTTCGGCACTGATGCCCTGCTCTGCTAAGCGATGCCCTGCCTCGATTGCTCTCCACACCAAATGACCCGTGGCAAATATCGAAACGTCGGTTCCTTCGGAGAGCATTAATGCTTTACCGATTTGAAAGTCCTGATCTTCCGGAGTGAAATTGGCCACTTTGGGACGTCCGAAACGCAGGTACACCGGACCTTCGTGTTCGGCAATGGCAATGGTCGCTGCCTTGGTCTGATTGTAATCACAAGGATTGATCACGGTCATGCCGGGAAGCATCTTCATCATTCCCAGGTCTTCGAGGATTTGGTGCGTCGCCCCGTCTTCTCCCAAGGTCAACCCTGCGTGCGACGCACAGATCTTCACGTTCTTGCCCGAATAGGCAATAGACTGTCGGATTTGATCGTAAACCCTTCCGGTCGAAAAGTTGGCAAATGTTCCCGTAAACGGAATCTTACCACCGATGGTAAGGCCTGCGGCCATACCCATCATATTGGCTTCAGCCACACCACACTGAATGAAGCGATCGGGAAATTCTTTTTTGAAATCGCCCATTTTCAACGAGCCTGTCAAGTCGGCACAAAGCCCGATGACATTTGGGTTTTTTCTTCCCAATTCCAAAAGTCCGGCACCAAAGCCGCTTCTTGTATCTTGCTTATTTTGAACGGTAAATTCTTTCATTAGAGTTTTAAATTGGTGGAAGAGCCAGACGATATGGAGAAAGCTCTTTCGATGGTGTAAATGACTTGTTTGCTATTCTTAGACCGATAGGTCAATTTATACTTTCCGGGTTGCAGCTGAAACTGTTGCTGAAGATTGGAGTTATCGATATTGGCAACCCAATCCAAATCGCTTCCGTTTTCTAAGGCTATGCTCCCATACCCCGCAGACGCCAGCGAGAGATTTAGAACACCAGGCTCGGGAACGGTGATGGTCGTAGTCTTATTCTGATTGACCTCTACATTCGGAATATACGTTCGCGGAAGCGTCAAGATTTCCAAGTCGTAGAAGTCAGTGAGGACTCTCTCTTTTTGATTGGTAGCCATCACGTGGGCCGTCTCCGATTCACCTTTCTTTCGGACGATAATCGGTACATCCTTGGCTAGGGTTCCCGCTACTTTGATGACCAAATCTCCTTGACCGGCATCCAGTGCAATGATGTTGTGCTGACCCGCGGTGATTGTTACGTGCTCTTTGGTCAGTGTAGGAATGGTATGTGCTTCCACCCGATAAGTAATGATCGGGTCGAGGCTCAGGGTATCGGGGTTGCCCTTGTGATTCAAGGTGTGGACGAAGCCATACGTCAATTGCTCGGTATTCTCATCAAAGAGATTCACCGTCACATTTGATTCAGAAGGTTTCCCAAAATCATCGATCAGGTTGACCTGAGCCGTAGTATTGTTGAGCGCTTGTGTGACCACAATGTCGAGGATGTTCTTAAACGTCTCCTCATTGGTGGCATCGTAATAATTTCCGACACAGTTAAAAGTATCCTTGAACTCGTCTTCGAGTCCAACACCGATTACGAATGGCTTAAGGATAACTCCTCTTCGCTGCAATGCCCTTGAAATCGCACAAGGATCGCCGTCGCAAGCTTCAATTCCATCGGTAATTAAGATGATAATGTTTCGGCATTCGGGACATTCGGGAAAATCACCTGCCGCCTTTTCCAAAGAACGCGCAATGGGAGTGGTACCCTTGCACTGAATGCGATCGAGCGTTCGCTCAATCAGCATTCCGTTATTGGGACGAAATGAAACTTCCAACTTGGTGTCTTCGCAATCTTGCTCTCCTTTGGCAATAGCCACTTGGTGGCCGTAAACGCGAAGCCCCATTTCTACATTCGGGTTGTCATTCAATTCGCGAACGGATTCCGACAATAATTTACGGGCTACGGTGATTTTGCGATCGCTTTCCCATGTAGCGTTCATGCTATTGCTCGCGTCGAAGACAAAGAGCAGTCGCGTCAGCTGTTCATCTTGAGCTTTTGACTCAAAAGAAAAACTGAGCAAGAGAATCGCTATGAAAAATAAGACTCGCGTCATTTTTTAGTAGTCGCCCAACGTTTCGGGGTTCTGAGAAAGGGCTGTTTCCAACTGCTCATCATTCGGAGCAACGCCGTGCCAAGCATGGGTTCCCGTCATGTAGTCCACGCCATAACCCATTTCGGTTTTCATCACGATCATCACGGGTTTTCCTTTTCCCGTTCTGCCTTGAGCTTCTTTAATGGTAGCTATCACTTCCTCGATGTCGTTCCCGTTCATTTCAAGCACGTCCCAACCAAAAGCGGACCACTTTCCTTTGAGGTCCCCCAAACTGAGTACATCAGAAACGTCACCGTCTATTTGTCTATTGTTGTAGTCAATGGTAGAAATGATGTTGTCCACTTTATGGTGAGCCCCAAACATGGCGGCTTCCCAAATCTGACCTTCTTGTAGTTCACCATCGCCATGAAGGCT
>DATFKV010000229.1:0-5282 GCA_035268465.1 Cryomorphaceae bacterium
ATCGTGCACAACGATATTTGGAAATTCTACAAACAATCAGAAGCTTCCTTTTGGACGGCTGAAGAAATTGACCTCGAAGCTGACCTGGTTGACTGGAGCAATAAGTTGAATGACGATGAGCGTTACTTTATTAAACACGTACTCGCATTTTTTGCGGCCAGCGATGGAATTGTAAACGAAAACCTAGCAGAGAATTTTCTCTCCGAGGTTCAATACACCGAAGCGAAGTTTTTTTACGGCTTCCAAGTCATGATGGAGAACATCCACTCCGAGACCTATTCCTTGCTCATTGACACGTACATCCAAAACAAGCAAGAAAAGGACAAGCTCTTCAACGCCATTGAAACGCTGGATTGCGTAAAGAAAAAAGCCGATTGGGCACTGAACTGGATCGACAATGGTTCTTTTGCCGAAAGGCTAATCGCTTTTGCAGCGGTAGAAGGAATTTTCTTCAGTGGCTCTTTCTGTTCGATATTCTGGTTGAAGAAAAGAGGCCTCATGCCCGGATTGAGCTTCTCCAACCAATTGATTTCTCGTGATGAAGGAATGCACTGTGATTTTGCCTGCTTGCTTTACAACGACCACATCGTGAACAAGCTGCCCAAAGAAAGAGTAGAGAAAATCATAGTGGATGCGGTGAACATCGAGAAGGAATTTGTCACTGACGCCCTTCCGGTAAAATTGATCGGAATGAATGCCGATTTAATGGCGCAATACATTGAGTTTGTTGCTGACCGATTATTGGTTGAGCTTGGAAATGACAAGGTTTACAATGCGACCAATCCCTTCGACTTCATGGATATGATCAGCCTTCAAGGCAAATCAAACTTCTTCGAGGTACGCGTCGGTGAATACCAGAAGGCGAGTGTGTCCAATACTTCTGCCGAAGACAAGAGTTTCACCATGGACGCCGATTTTTAGTCTATCCCTTTGATCCACCAATAATCCTATAAATAACTATGTCATACGTACTGAAGCGTGACGGTCGGCGAGAAGCGATCAAATTTGATAAAATCACGGCCCGAATTAAGAAACTGTGTTACGGTCTGCATCCTGCAATAGACCCGATCGAAGTCGCAAAGAAGGTCATCAATGGCCTTTACGAAGGAGTAACTACCAGCGAGCTCGATAACCTGGCGGCCGAGGTAGCTGCAACCAATACCGTAAAACATCCCGATTACGCACAGCTGGCTAGCCGCATAGCGGTGAGCAACTTGCACAAAAACACCGAGAAGTGTTTTTCGGAAGCGATGAAAGCACTTTACGAATACATCGATCCCAACACGGGAGAACCGGCTGCGCTTTTGGCCGATGATGTGTACGAGATTATTGAGAAAAACAAAGAGATTCTCGATTCTGCCATTATTTACGATCGCGATTTCCGTTATGACTTCTTTGGTTTCAAAACCCTAGAGCGCTCGTACTTGCTGAAATTAAATGGAAAAGTTTCTGAGCGTCCGCAACAAATGATCATGCGTGTGGCCATCGGTATTCACAAAGAGGATATTGATGCGGCGATTGAGACTTACCACAAAATGTCTGAGGGCTGGTTCACTCACGCTACGCCTACTCTTTTCAATGCCGGAACTCCGAAGCCTCAAATGTCTTCTTGCTTCCTGCTAACGATGAAAAATGACAGTATTGATGGCATTTACGATACCTTGAAGCAATGTGCTCAGATTTCACAGAGTGCCGGAGGTATCGGTCTATCTATTCACGATATCCGTGCCAAAGGAACCTACATCAGAGGAACGAACGGGACCTCAAACGGAATCGTTCCGATGTTGAGAGTATTCAACGATACGGCTCGATACGTAGACCAAGGTGGTGGAAAGCGCAAAGGATCATTTGCCATGTACCTCGAGCCTTGGCACGCTGACGTATTCGACTTCCTCGATATGCGTAAGAACCACGGTAAGGAGGAAATGCGCGCGCGTGACTTGTTCTACGCTCTTTGGGTGCCCGACCTGTTTATGAAGCGAGTGGAAGAAAACGGCGAGTGGACATTGATGTGCCCACACGAGTGTCCGGGACTTTCTGATTGCCACGGTGAAGAGTTTGAAAAGCTCTACACAAAATACGAGAAGGAAGGAAAAGGCCGCAAGACCATCAAGGCTCAAGAACTGTGGTTTAAAGTATTGGAGGCGCAAATCGAGACGGGAACTCCGTACATTCTCTACAAAGATGCGGCAAATGAAAAATCCAATCAGAAGAATTTGGGGACGATCAAGTCTTCCAACCTCTGTACGGAAATTATCGAGTACACCGCTCCTGATGAGGTAGCTGTTTGTAATCTCGCATCCGTAGCACTTCCTAAGTTCGTCATCGACGGAAAGTTTGATCACGACAAGCTATTCGAGGTATCCTACCTGATTACCAAGAACCTCAACCGAATTATCGACAACAATTATTACCCCGTTCCCGAAGCGCGTAACAGCAATATGCGTCACCGCCCGATCGGAATTGGAGTGCAAGGATTGGCTGATGCTTTTGTGCTACTCCGTTACCCTTTTGACAGCGAGGAAGCGCGTAAGTTGAACAAGGAAGTTTTTGAAACGATCTATTACGGAGCGCTTACCGCTTCCAAAGATTTGGCCAAAGAAGACGGACCTTACGAGACCTACGAAGGCTCACCGGTGAGTCAGGGAATACTCCAGCCCGACATGTGGAATGTTACACCTACGGATCGCTGGGAGTGGGATGTTCTCCGTGAAGAAATCAAAGAGCACGGGGTGAGAAACTCATTGCTATTGGCTCCGATGCCAACGGCCAGTACGGCTCAGATTCTCGGAAACAACGAATGCTTTGAACCATACACCTCGAATATCTACACCAGAAGAGTACTGTCGGGTGAATTCATCGTGGTGAACAAACACTTGCTGCGCGACCTTGTAAAACTCAACCTTTGGGATGAGGACATGCGTCAAAAGTTGATGGCGGCTAATGGATCGGTGCAGAATATCAAAGAGATTCCGGACAATCTAAAGGCGCTCTACAAAACCGCATGGGAGCTCAGCCAAAAAGCCATTATCGATATGGCAGCCGACCGTGGTGCATACATCTGCCAGTCGCAGTCGCTAAACATTTTCATGGAAAGCGCCAATTTTGCGAAACTGACTTCGATGCACTTCTACGGATGGAAGCAAGGTCTCAAAACGGGTATTTACTACCTCCGAACCAGAGCTGCTGCTGATGCGATTAAGTTTACCGTTGACAAGTCACGACTGGATCAGCCTAAAGCACAAACCGAAGAAGAAATCGCAGCGCAGGCTTGTTCGATTGAGAATGGGCCTGATTGCGAAATGTGTAGCGGTTAGAATTTGTGTTTGTTTAATTTGATTGGGAAAAAAGGCTACCGAAAGGTGGCCTTTTTTCGTCTAGTTGCATCATTGCGTCAAGTGAGCTCTCCGCGCACTCAGCGCCTTCTCTCCGCTTCTGCGTTCACTCAAAACTTAAAAGCTCAATTGCTCTCTAAGTGGTTACATGCTTATCTCCAACGCTTAAAACTCTGACCACTCAGACCGGAGTGAGGCTTATTTAGAACCCCTTTAAATAAGCGCGCTTGACAGTTCTATGACAGTACAGGGGCGCTCTGTTCTGACATTTGCATACGCAATAATATGGAAGAATTACACCGTTTTTATACCATTGCATTTAACCACAAGCAGTTACCGCTTGAAGTGGTGGGCAAGTTCCATATCGATGAGGACAATCAAGCCGAGATTCTCACTTCTTTAAAGGAGAAATTGGATCTCGAAGAGCTGATGTTCTTGTCTACCTGCAACCGTGTTGAATTTTTTGTGGTCTCCAAAAAAGCTGTCACGGCAGAAGATATTCTCAACTCGGGACTCTTTAATCTCTCGCCTGAAAATGCCTTGATCGCAAAGTCAAATGCGGAGATCCATTTTGGAAAAGACGCCGTAAGGCACCTTTATAAAGTGACCTCCTCACTCGATTCGATGGTGATCGGAGAGCGCGAGATCATCACGCAGGTAAGAAAGTCCTACGAATTTGCAGAAGCAAACGGGCTATCAGGAGAATTTCTTCGCCTTTTGATGCGTAAGAACATCGAATCGGCGAAACGTGTATTTACCGAGACGGCGATTTTTAGAAAACCCGTTTCAGTTGTGTCACTTGCCTTTCACAGACTAAAAGATTTGAATGTCCCTTCCGAAGCCAGAATGCTTTTGGTAGGAGCGGGGAGAACGAACAAGGCTATGGCCAAGTTTCTTTCCAAACACGGATACAAGAACATTGCCATATTCAACCGCACCGAGTTACGGGCAACTGAATTGGCGGCTCAAGTTGGTGCAACGAGTTACAGTCTCGATCAGCTCAAGTCTTACGACAAAGGCTTTGATGTCCTAATTGCCTGTACGGGTTCAGAGAGCCACGTGGTAAGCAGAGACCTGTTTGATCACTTATGTGGTGAAGAAACGACTCCCAAGGTGCTCATCGATCTGGCGATTCCCGCTGATATCGAAGCAAGCGTTTTTGACCGTACCGATTTGCGCCTGACGCACATCAACATCGAGGAATTGCGAATTACCGCTGAGAAGAATCTGCACGAGCGATCACAGGAGATCTCGAAATGCGAGGAAATCGTGGAAGAAGGAATCACGGAATTCGAGCAGATTCACAAAGAGCGAATAGTGGAATTGGCGATGCGTGAAATTCCGCAAAAGGTGAAAGAAATTCGCGAGAAGGCCATCAGTTCGGTTTATGCCAAAGAGATCGAAGGACTGAACCCTGAATCAAAGGAAGTGCTGGATAAGGTGATTGCCTACATGGAAAAGAAATACATTTCCGTGCCGATGAAGATGGCTCGCGAAGTCATGTTAAATTCGAAAAAGTCGGCATGAGTTCAATCGTCATCGGTTCTCGCGGAAGCGACTTGGCCCTTTGGCAAGCAAATCACATTAAAGCCAAGCTGGAAGATCTCGGTCATTCAGTCGAGATTAAGATCATCAAAACCCAAGGCGATATCATTCAGCACCTCAGTTTCGACAAAATGGAGGGCAAAGGATTCTTTACCAAAGAACTCGAAAAGGAGTTGTTGGAAGAAACCATCGACATGGCGGTTCACTCGTTTAAAGACCTGGAAACAAATTACCCCGAAGGATTGACCATTGGTGCAGTGACCGACAGGGCCAATCCGCGAGATGTCCTGCTCATTCGCAAGGAAAATGTGGATGCGTCTGAGAAATGGGAGGTAAAGCAAGGTGCCTTAATCGGCACCTCCAGCGCCCGCAGAAAGGTGCAGCTGAGAAAACATCGTCCCG
>DATFKV010000230.1:0-6499 GCA_035268465.1 Cryomorphaceae bacterium
TTGGGTATCGTACATCGAAATGGTGAAGATGGCCGGAGCAACTCCCGTGGTTGTTGAGACGTCGATTGAAGACGATTACAAAATTTCAGCTGCTACCCTGCGTGAGAACTTGAACGAGAAAACGCGAATGCTGATTTTTAGTTCACCTTGTAACCCGAGCGGTTCGGTGTACAGCGAAGCTGAATTGAGAGAATGGGCCGAGGTGATCAAAGATTTTCCCAACCTGATTGCGGTGAGCGATGAGATTTATGAGTTGATCAACTACACGGAAAATCATTTTAGCCTGGCTTCGATTGATGCCATTTACGATCAGACAGTGACCGTAAACGGTGTCTCAAAATCATTTGCGATGACCGGTTGGAGAATCGGATACATCGGCGCTCCGCTTTGGATAGCCAAAGCCTGCAACAAACTTCAAGGCCAATTTACATCCGGTGCTTCGGGAATATCGCAGCGCGCTGCCAAAGCGGCGGTCGATGCGGACCCATCGGTCGCGGATGAGATGAAAGCTACTTTTTTAAAGCGACGCGAATTGTTTGGAAAACTCTTGTCAGAAATAGACGGAATGGAGATCAACCAACCCAAAGGAGCCTTTTATATGTTCCCCAGAGTTTCGAGTTTCTTCGGCAAAAGCTACAACGGGACAGTCATCAACAACAGTGACGACTTGGCCGAATACATTTTGAGCGAAGCCCATGTGGCCACGGTAAGCGGCGACGCTTTCGGATCGCCCGAGTGCCTGAGACTTTCTTATGCGGCATCACAAGCTGAACTGGAAGAGGCAGGAAAAAGAATGGCTGAGGCCCTGAATAAACTTCAGTAAATCCGATGAATTCCAAAGCGATTGATCAGCTATTTGAACGTTTCACGGACTTAAAAGTCTTGGTGATCGGAGATGTGATGATCGACGCTTACCTCTGGGGCAAAGTGGAGCGAATATCTCCCGAAGCTCCGGTTCCCGTCATCACGGTGACGGAAAGGGAAGACCGATTGGGCGGAGCGGCAAACGTGGCCTTAAACGTGGCTGCCATGGGCGCCAATCCGATTGTTTGCGCCATTGCCGGCAAAGACCAAAAAGGAGAAAGTCTGGCAAATCTTCTCGATAAGCGAGGACTTTCGTCCAAGGGAATTGTCTATTCAGGATCGAGGCCCACAACGGTGAAATCGCGAGTGATCAGCGGTCATCAGCACATTGTGAGAGTGGATGAAGAATCAACGCGGCCTTTGGATACGGAAGAAGAACGCTTATTCTTGGAAAACCTCGAAATCATCATTGGCAAAGAGAAGCCTGACGTGGTGATATTTGAAGATTACAACAAGGGACTCCTCACGCCCAATGTGATTGCTCGTGCCATTGAACTCTGCTCAGATGCGGGTATCCCGACGGCAGTCGATCCGAAGAAAGCGAATTTCTTCAGCTACAAAGGCGTGACCCTTTTCAAGCCAAATTTGAAAGAACTCCGCGAAGGCTTAAAAGTAGAGTTTGACAAAAAAGATCAGGAGTCTTTGCGCGAAGCGGTCGAAAAACTGGAGTCAGAAATTCACAATCGTATTTCGCTCATTACGCTAAGCGAAGAAGGAGTTTACGTAAAAGATGGTAAGGAAGAAAATCGGATTCCCGCTCATATCAGAAACATTTCCGATGTGTCGGGAGCGGGAGATACCGTCATTTCAGTCGCCGCACTTTGTCTGGCCCAAAATACCAATTCGGCTTTCTTAGCGGCTTTGGCCAATCTGGCCGGTGGACTGGTGTGCGAGCGCGTGGGCGTTGTGCCGATTGATCGGGATCAATTGCTGAAAGAAGCGAAGCTCCACTTACGGCAACTTTAAGCCTCTGCTATTGTTAATGGAACTGTTATGATGAAGCACGATACGGTTACTCCTTACGAAACGTCCGACCCCAAAAAGCAGCAAGTAGCTGAGATGTTCAACAATATCTCGGGCAGCTACGACTTTTTGAACCACTTCTTTTCGCTTGGGATAGATAAGCAGTGGAGAAAGAAGGCTATTAAAATTTTGAAAGAAGACCGACCGAAGGAGATTTTGGATGTGGCTACGGGAACGGGCGACTTTGCCTTTGAGGCAATGAAATTGAATCCCGACAAGATTGTGGGAATTGATATTTCTGACGGAATGCTCGAGATCGGCAGGAAGAAAATCAACAAGAGAGGCATGTCGGATAAAATGACCTTTCTCAATGCCGATTCAGAAAACCTGCCTTTTGAAGACGCCAGTTTCGATGCGGTTACAGTGAGCTTCGGTGTTAGAAACTTTCAAGATTTGTTGGCCGGATTAAAAGAAATTCAGCGGGTGCTCCGTCCCGGTGGCAAAGCCATCATATTGGAATTTTCCAAACCCAAGTACTTTCCGTTGAAACAGGTTTACTTCGGTTACTTCAAATACATTATGCCGCTGTTTGGTAAAGCCATATCCAAGGATAAGGCGGCTTATTCTTACTTGCCCAAGTCTGTCTTGGCTTTTCCGGAAGGAAAGGAGTTCGAGGCGGTACTGGCAGAAGCAGGATTTAATAAGTCGAACCAAAAGACCGTGACCGGAGGTATTGCATCCATCTACACGGCTTGGAAATAATAATTGCCTAATTTCGTTCTGCATTAACCGTTATGAAAAAAGGCCTGCTCTTACTTATCTTAATTACCACTGCTACGGCAGTTTTGGCACAGAAAGGCTACAAGCCTAAAAACTTGGGGAGCTTCGATAAGAAGAAGTATCACTTTGGTTTCATGCTGGGTTTTAATACCGCGGATGTCATCGTAGACAGACGTGCCAATACCGGATTTCAAGATTCACTACTCTCGGTAAATAGCAGGAATGCTCCCGGATTTAATTTGGGAATTATCACATCGGCCAATCTCACAAAGAATATCAGCATTCGCTTCTTGCCCACTCTAAGTTTTGAGGACCGCGTATTGGAATACGAGTTTTACGCCAATGCCGATAGCACAACTGCCTACGAAAAGCGCATTGAATTTACGTACATCGATTTTCCCATCAACTTTAAATTTCGCACGGATCGCATCAATAATTTCGCGGCTTACTGTCTGGTGGGAGGCCGATACCGCCTCAATATGCAGTCAGAGAAAGACGTGAAAAACGCCATTGCTGAAGAAATAATTGTCAAAGCGAGGCAAGATGATTTCGCCATGGAGTTCGGCGGAGGATTTGACTTCTTTCTCCCCTATTTCAAGTTTGGAATAGAGCTCAAAATGGCGATGGGTATCCCCAATATTTTGGTGGAAGAAGACACCCAATTCTCCGCGCCACTTCAAGGACTTCGGAGCCGTACCTTTATGATTTCTTTTACTTTCGAAGGATAGTTGATGGCTGGTTTCGCAACCGGAATAATCGACTACAGCGAAAGACTCCAACTTTAAAACATGGCCGACATCTACGATATATCCGTTTATCCTCACGAGGTAGATGATCCCTCCGTTTTGGAGCGTGAACTGGTTAAAAGAGGGAAGAAATCGGGCGATCCCTTTCACGTGGTGAAAGAATCGATTGATGCCCGAAAGCGGCAGGTTGTCATACGCTTGAGGTGTGCCATTGGTGAAAATCCGCCTGCTGTACGAGAGCCGGTTGCCAAGAATGTCAAAAATGCTTCTGAAGTATTCGTGATCGGGAGTGGTCCGTGCGGATTGTTTGCGGCCATTCGCCTCATTGAGCGTGGTTTGAAGCCCATCATCATTGAGCGCGGAAAAGACGTGAGAACTCGGAGAAGAGACTTGGCGAAGCTAAACAAAGAGCAAATCGTCAACCCCGATTCAAATTATTGCTTTGGCGAAGGTGGCGCGGGAACTTACAGTGATGGCAAGCTATACACTCGCTCAAAGAAGCGCGGAAGCGTAAATGAAATTTTAAATTTCTTGGTGGCCTTTGGTGCGTCGCCTGATATTTTGGTGAAAGCACATCCCCACATCGGAACGAATAAACTTCCACTGCTCATTACAAAAATCCGTGAATTCATTGAAAGCTACGGTGGAGAGTTGAGGTTTGAGACCAAACTTACTGATCTGAAAATCGCTGACGGAGCTTTGAGAAGCATTTGCCTCAACGGCGATGAATGGGTGGATTGCGATCGCATGATTTTGGCCACGGGTCATTCTGCCAGAGATATTTTCGAGCTGCTTCATCGCAGAAATGTTTTGATAGAATCAAAGCCCTTTGCGTTGGGAGTGAGGATTGAACATCCTCAAATAATCATTGATCAAGCCCAGTACAAATGCCAAGATCGAGGGGAGTACTTACCCCCTGCTGCCTATTCGCTCACCCATCAGGTGGATGGACTCGGTGTTTATTCCTTCTGCATGTGTCCGGGAGGCATTATAGCTCCTTGCGCGACAGCACCAGGAGAGATCGTCACCAATGGCTGGTCGCCTTCGAAACGAAATAATCCATACGCCAATTCGGGAATGGTGGTGAGTATCACACCCGAAGAATACGATCCAAAAGGGAGCAAAAATCCTTTGCTGGCACTGGAATACCAAAAGCATGTAGAAAGGTCTGCCTGGGAAGCGGGAGGTGGCGGACAAATAGCTCCGGCCCAGCGGATGATGGATTTCATCAATAAAAAAGTTTCAGTGGATTTACCCAAATGCAGTTACCAACCCGGCTTAAATTCGACCGAGTTGCGTGAAGTTTTGCCTGCTACGGTTCATGTTCGTTTGGCGGAAGCACTGAAAACTTTCGGTAAGAAAATGAGAGGGTACGGCACCAATGAAGCCGTTCTGGTAGCTACCGAATCGAGGACTTCATCCCCGGTTCGGATTCCGCGGAACGAATTTATGGAACACCCGCAGGTGAAAGGTCTCTATCCCGGGGGAGAAGGAGCGGGTTATGCCGGGGGGATTGTATCTGCGGCAATTGACGGAATGAATATTGCCGAAAACATCGCGCTTAAAGTGAACGCCCCTTCCTAAGATGGGAGAGAATAATACCTGTAGAAACGGCCACATTCAACGATTCACCGCCACCGAATTGAGGAATGCTAATCTTGCCGGTGCATTTGGCGGAAATTTCGGGTCGCAAGCCATGCGATTCTGACCCCATCACCAAGATGCCTTCAACGGAGGGCTCATACTCGTAAATGGATTGGCCTTCCATATCTGCCTCCAAAATGGTTTCAAGATTACTTTCTTCCAAGTATTCTTCCAAAGACTCATAGATCACCTCTACACGAAAAATACTCCCCATGCTGGCTTGGACTACCTTGGTGTTGAAAACATCAACACTTTCCTGAGCGCATACAATTTGATCGACCCCCATCCAATCGCAGATGCGAATGATGGTGCCTAAATTTCCGGGATCCGAAATTTGATCAAGGGCCACAATCCACCCTACGAAATTTTCTTTCGTTGGCAAGTCCTTGTGGCAAACGGCTAAAACTCGATTTGGAGTTTTCAGGCCAGACATACGTCCCAGTTCTTTTGGCGAAACTCTGTAGCTATTCAAGGGCAGGGTAAATGGAAGTTCATCCTCTTCGCAGGCATAAACAATCATTTCTAACTTTGCCTGCGAGTGAATGGCTTCATTCACCAGCTTGACACCTTCAACCAAAAAAAGCCCGTGTTCGTCTCGGTATTTTTTTTGTTGAAGGGATTTCACCAACTTCATGTGGTTATTCGATAAATGGTCGGTCATATTTCCAGCTCCCATTCCGTTCAGTTCCATAAGCATCTGCGAAGGCCGATCAATCTCGTATTGTTTTTAGGGCTTGCATTTCTTTTTGGATGCAATCCTACAAAACGCCTGGCCAACGACGAGTACCTATTAAGAGAGAACAAGTTTAAATTTGAAAGTGAGCCAAAGATAGATAAGGAAGATTTAAAGGAGGTGGTGAAGCAGGAGCCGAATAGAAAAATCCTTGGTGCGCGTTTTTATCTCTGGGCTTACAATGTGCCTGACCCTGATAAATTTGACAAACGCAATGAAAAGCGATTAAAGAAGCTTCAGAAAAAGAATGAAAAGAGGCTCGAGAAAGGAAAGGAACCAAAAGAGTTCAACCCTTTCGGCTCTTGGTGGAGAGAAACGGTGGGGGAGCCCCCGGTCGTATTCGACTCAAGTCTCGTAAATAAAAGCGCTGAGCAAATTCGAATATTTTTGGTCAAGCACGGATACTTCAACGCTGAGGTTTCTACCCAAATCAAGACTAAGGAGAAAAAACAGATGAAAACGGCTGTCTATCTCATTAAAGCCAAACAGGCTTATACAATAGACAGTCTGACGTTTGACATTCCTGATGATTATTTGGCCAAACTTGTGGCCGAATCCCGAACGGTGGGAAAGAATATTGAGGTGGGTGACCGATTTGACATAGAAAGGTTAGAGGAAGAGCGAAAGAAGCTTACCTCCTATTTTCGAAACAGAGGGTATTACGATTTTCACAAAGAGCTGATTTATTTTGATGTTGATTCTTCACGAAACAATCATTCCGTCCACTTGGAATTGGGCATTGTACCCAGAAAAGTTCCTTACCAAGACA
>DATFKV010000231.1:0-3312 GCA_035268465.1 Cryomorphaceae bacterium
AAGTTCATCTGGGATGCCCAAGGGGTAAAATTGGGAGACCGAACGGTGATGGCAATGAGCTATTACCCGAAAGAGGCGAATCCGCTGTGGGGAATCTATTCGACAAAAGCCGTAAAACACACTGTCGAAACGTATAGCAAGTATACCTTTGATTATCCATACCCCGTTGCTATTTCGGTAAATGCCGCCAGCATAGGGATGGAATACCCGATGATCTGTTTCAATTACGGCAGAAGTGAGCCTGATGGGACATACTCTGAGCGGATGAAGTACGGCGTAATCTCAGTTATCATCCACGAAGTGGGTCACAACTGGTTTCCTATGATTGTCAATTCGGATGAACGTCAATGGACTTGGATGGATGAGGGCTTAAATACCTATTTGCAGTACCTCACCGAGCAGGAGTTCCAAAGAGACTATCCGAGTAGGAGGGGAGAGCCTCGAAAAATCGTGAGTTATATGAAAGGAGAAAAGGACAATATCAGTCCTATAATGACCAATAGTGAATCCGTTCATCAACTTGGTAATAATGCATATGGCAAACCGGCTACGGCCTTGAATATTCTTCGTGAAACCGTCGTTGGGCGTGATCTTTTTGATTTTGCCTTTAAAACCTACGCCAATCGATGGAAGTTCAAACACCCTTCACCGGCTGATTTTTTCCGCACGATCGAAGATGCCACGGCGGTAGATCTCGACTGGTTTTGGAGAGGGTGGTTCTTTACCACCGATCATGTAGATATTGGAATTAACTACGTGAGGTATGCTACACTCAAGCCTTTTGAGCCGGGTGGAGAGAAAATCGCAAAGAGGGAGCTGGAAGAAAATGAACCCGAAAGTTTATCCGCTATACGAAATCGCGAGCAGATCAAAGAGACGTATGCCGAGAGAGATTCTACATTGAAGGATTTCTATTACCATTACAACGATAATGAGATTACGAAGGAAGATCAAGAGGCATTCGAGAAGATGTCTGAAAGCCTCTCGCAAGAGGAAAGAGTCCTGTTTTCAGATAAGCGCCATTTCTACGAGATTTCATTTACAAATCACGGAGGGCTCGTAATGCCTTTGATTGTTGAGTTCACCCTTGAAAGTGGCGAGAAAAAGATTGAGCAGATTCCCGCCGAAATTTGGAGAAAAGGTGATGAAACAGTGACTAAAGTCTTTGTTCTCGAAGAGAAAGCGACGAATATTGTGCTCGACCCATATTTGCAAACGGCCGATGTCAATTTAGACAATAATTCATGGCCTGCCGTGGAAATGCCGACACGATTTGAGCTGTATAAAGAAAGGAAAAGGGAGTCAGGATCGAATCCAATGCAGAGAGGTAATTAATTTTTTGTCTAGTAACTCAATATAAAATGAAAGGGCTGCCTGGTTATTCAGGCAGCCCTTTTTATGTTTCAATACTCAATACTCAATACTAGTAATAATGCTTCCTTCTAACCTTCGCCACATATTTAGCTAAGCGAATAACTTGTTTGGTGTATCCGTATTCATTGTCATACCAAACGTAAAGAACAACGTTCTTTTTGTCGGGATGTACCAGAGTGGCTCTACTGTCGTATACCGAGCAGCAGGTGTCTCCAACGATGTCGCTTGATACCAATTCCGGTTCGATGCTGTAGTGAATCTGGTTTACCAAATCACCTTCCAAAGCCGCCTTTTTAACCAAAGCATTGACTTCTTCCACGGTAGTCTCTTTGTGAAGCGAAAGATTCATTATGGCTAAAGATCCGTTTGGAACAGGAACTCGAACAGCATTTGCCGTCAACTTATCTTTCAATTCGGGTATAACTTTGGTCACGGCAGCACCTGCTCCCGTTTCGGTAATCACCATGTTGAGCGCTGCCGACCTACCTCTTCGTTCCTTTTTGTGAAAGTTGTCCAATAGGTTTTGATCGTTTGTATAGGCGTGTACCGTTTCAATATGGCCTTTTTCAATACCATATTCGTTCTGCACGACACTTAATACGGTACTTATAGCATTGGTCGTGCAAGACGCTGCAGAAAAAATGTTCTCATTGTCGAGATCAAGCGTTTGGTGGTTGATTCCGTATACAATGTTCGGAATTCCTTTACCCGGAGCGGTGAGGATGACCTTAGCAATTCCTTTGCTCTTGAGGTGCAGCGATAGCGCTTCCCGATCTCTGAAGGCTCCCGTATTGTCCAATACAATGGCATCGGAAATTCCGTAATCCTCGTAGTTGACCAGATCAGGCCCCGGTGCCTCAATCATCTTCACGATTTGCCCGTTGATAATGATGGCTTGTCGCTTCAAGTCAGGAACGACAGTCCCTGCAAATGGGCCATGTACAGAATCCAATCTGAGCAAATCAGCTCTTTTAATGATTTCCTCATCAGTTACCTTTCGGGTCACAATGGCTTTCAGCCGCAACTGTTGACCCTTTCCGAACTGTTGAATCAATTCTCTTGCCGCCAATCGGCCAATACGGCCAAAGCCGTACAAGACCACATCGCGAGGACCTTTGTTGGGTGACTCATCAAAAGAGGTAAATCCTTTAAGGGTATGACTGAGGAAAGACTCGATGGAGTCGTACTCATTCTTTACTTCCATCCATTCTGCCGTGAGTAGTCCAACGTCAATTTTCGATGGTGCTAATTCCATTTTGACGAGGGCTTCTGCTACCGCAGTAGTCTCATGCACTGAAATGGGTTTGCCGACCACGTCGGCTGCGTACTTATGAAGTAACAGTACTTCACTCACGCTGGTGTCTACCAGGTGGTTTCTAAAAAGAACAAGCTCCACGGAATTATCGTAGAGCAAGTTACCAACGGCATTGATCAATTTGACCGTAGCCTTTTTTTTACTGATCCAGGAATCCAGCTCCTCATTATAGGTAGCTCTCCCTGCACTCAATAGGTCAGTGGACATTTGTAAGTAGGTGGTTATGTTGGTGGATTAATTGAATTCAATTATCCCAAGTAAGCTTTCAGGTGCTTACTTCTGGAAGAATGACGCAGTCTTCTGATTGCTTTCTCCTTGATTTGTCTAACCCGTTCGCGTGTCAAACCAAATCGATCACCAATCTCCTCCAAAGTCAATCCGTGCTTCATTCCAATACCATAGAACAGGCGAATGACCTCCCTTTCTTTCTCTGTAAGGGTAGAAAGAGATCTCTCTATCTCTTGAACCAATGATTCATTCAACAGGCCGAAGTCTGCATTGGGAGAGTCATCGTTTACCATTACATCCAGTAATGAAGAGCTGTCATCCTCTGTAAAAGGAGCATCAACAGACACGTGTCTTCCGCTTACTTTAAGAGAGTCTGCTACTTTTTCTGCGGGAAT
>DATFKV010000232.1:0-7926 GCA_035268465.1 Cryomorphaceae bacterium
GCCATCATCTCGTTGCGGTGCATCCAGCGGTCGTCGGGGTGTCCTTCTTCGCTTTTGGGAAGTTTGGAGAGGAGGCTATTGTTATCGATGGCACGCAGCAGGCGGTGGGCGTTAAACTGGCGTTTGGAGTCGAAACTGTAAGGATGCCACATCACCAACTTGTTCTTTTGCACGGCCAGAGGCGAGCGCGAGAGGCGAACCAAGTCGCGGGGATGAACGCCGATGAATTCGTTCGGGCGCAAGTTCACCTCAGGATTCACCGACGTGAAAGGATAAATCACAAAGGCACTTTTAAACGGCGGCGCCTCGGCGGGGATCGCTTCTCCCGAATGGAGAAATTGGGACAGGTAAGCGTTGATCTCTTTAAATCCCTCGTTGTTTTTGGCGTAAGCCACAAAGCAAGGCTGCGCCCCATTGCGAAAGTCGATACCAAGCACGGGCTTGATCCCCTTTTTCTGAGCCAGTCGCACGAAGTTGATCGACCCCGCGGTGGAGTTGATATCCGCCAGCGCCACCACCTCGTAGTCATTGGCCATAGCGGCCTCGAGAACTTCCTCTGGGGAGAGGGTTCCGAAGCGGAAGGAGTAGTATGTATGCGTAGGAAGCATCTGGGTTCGAAAGCTTTTAGCTATTAGCTTTTAGCCGTTAGCTGTTTTTATAGCCGTTAGCTACTAGCTGTTAGCCGCTAGCCGATCTGTTGGGGCATTCATACTTGCTATTGTTTATTCTTTTCGTTTTGGTGAGTCGTGTTTTTAGTTTGTTAGATGTGCGGTGATGTCATTTCGAGTGGCCGAAAGCTTTTGGGGTGTATCGAGAAATACGAGTCAGGTCAGGAAGCGAAACTATTTATAGATGTAGCTTCTATGAAGGCTGTATTTCAAAATCCAAATCTCACCACCTCGAAACACAGCTAATAGCTAGCGGCTAAAAGCTAACGGCTCTTTCAGGTTAATTTGCCCAAAAAAGAATTCAGCAGTTTGCCTTCCTCGATGAGCGCTTCTTCGAGATCCTTTAAAGTAGGACTGTTGAGGTTAAATACTTGCTTGCATATTTCGACCTGCGTCGACAACTCGAAGATGGAACCCAATGCCCGCTGGATGTAAATCGAGTAATGTTTATCCGTAGCATAAGCCGATCCTTCCGCGATATTTGACACAATAGAAACGGCGCAACGCGTCATTTGATCGCGAAGCCCAAATCGCTCATCTGAAGGCAAAAACTTCACTACCGAATAAGTCAACTCTACGATGCGCATCCCGTCATTCCAAACTACCAACTTCTTATAATCCTTCATACCATACCGCTTATTTTTTTGCAAATCAAAATTACCAAATGCAAATATAGTTTGCAAACTAATTTCATTGTTTCGAATCCCATTTTTGATTACAAGAAAGTCATTGACGAAACCACTTTTTTCTTATCTTCAAAGCTTTAACCGAACCAATAAAGCCATGAAGCAGATTTTACTTTTTTCTCTAGCCCTCTGTCTTTCTACATTTCTTAATGCACAATGCGATGCGCCGGAAGTGCTGGATTGGACAGCGGTAAACGACAGCACCTTCAACATCACCTTTGAATCTTCAGTGACGGGAGAATATCAACTTGCTTTAAATTTAGACTATGCTGATGACGTCGATGTCGACGAAGTGTTAACAACGAGCGGAATCGCCACTACAGGCGTAAATGTCATCACGGTTAGTGTAAGTCAAAGTCTATTAACTCCTTGGACTCCTCTGGCAACAATCTATTTCACCGCATATTTAAGCATAGAATGTACGGCAGGAACCGTTTCAGATTCTACAAAATTTTACCTGAGTGCTCACTCATTGGTAGGTGAGTCGGGCTTTACCTGTGATAGCTTATACCAACCCTTTGAGCCTCTTCCCGATGGTTCGGGAGCTGTTTACGAAATTGCATTTACCGTACCTGATAATGGTGATGTAGTTGAATCATTAAGTGCCTTTGTCGATTTGGGACATACTTTCAATGGCGATTTGAGTATATTTCTAACACATCCAAATGGAACGGAAGTAACATTGTTGGATATTGGCCAAGCCTTTTTAAGCAGTAGTTGGGGGTTTAGTGTGATATTTACCGATGAAGCGAGTGAAGAAATTCCGGATGTCGAAAGCAACGGACCGGGTCCACGTGGTATCTTTTTGCCGTACGAAGCGTTATCAATCTTAATCGGAGAGCCCATGGCTGGGGAATGGACGCTGACCATCGTAGACAATCTCAGTCTCGACGACGGGATGGTGTTTGGTATTTGCTTAACGCTAAACGGAATACCCTGCATTTCCTCGGTCGAAGGGAAAGCTTTTTACGATTTTGATGAAAATGGCGTCCAAAACGATCTCGAACAGGGCTTCCCCTACGCGCTCATCGAAAACTCCATCAGCGACGATCAATTCTATGCGGGAGCTGACGGAGATTTTTGGAATTGCTCAGAAGAAGGCGCCGGAACTCTTGAAGTACAGAATGTACCTGAATACTACGAAGCAGCCACCGTTGATATTTCCCTTGCGGAAAATGACCAACTGCAAGGTGTATTGATTCCAATAACCGCAGCAGAATTGATCTCGGATGTAGCAGTTGATCTCATTTCTCTAGAACCAAACAGGCCTGGTTTCGAAGCAAATTATTTAGCGCAAATCAGCAATGTCGGAACCATCTGCGAAGATGATATCAGTGTCGAAATCACATTTCCCGATTATGTGGAAATCGTAGGCTCTGCTAATCCCGACCTGATTATAACCGACAATACGGCTTCGATAGAAGTGGATCAAGTATGTCCTTTCAGCCCGTTCGAAGTCAATCTAACCATTCTTCTAGATGATACGGTGAGTCTGGGTACCATGCTTGATGCCACTATTTTGGCAAATGTACCGCCCAATGATCCCAATGCACTCAACAACTCCTTCACCTCAACGGTAGAAGTAGTCGGCTCATACGACCCCAACGATAAGCAGGTTAGCGCCACCACCATCGGAGACGAATTTCTGGAAGATGAATCGCCACTGAAGTACACCATCCGTTTCCAAAACACGGGAACGTTCTACGCAGAGCGAGTTGTAATCGCCGATACCATCGACAGCGATCTCGACCTCAATTCACTCCAGATTATTTCCACTTCTCACGATATGCAGCTTGTCAGAGAAGGCAATGTGCTATACTTCGAATTTGACCAAATCTTCTTGCCAGACAGCGCTACTGATTTTGACGGCAGCATCGGTCACGTGCGTTACGAAATGAATCCACTTCCCTCTTTCTCGGAAGGGGAAGTGATCGAAAATACGGCCTACATTTATTTTGATTTTAACGAGCCCATCATCACCAATACGGTGGTAACGGAATTCGGAAATCCATTGAGTATCTCAAACGAAATAGATTTTGAAACAAGACTCTTCCCGAATCCCGCGAATCAAAACATCACCGTTTCGTGGGCTCAGGATGTAGAGGTAGATCGCATTGAGATTTATGATCTGTCGGGAAGACTGATCAAATCTGAAGCTATTTCTGTTGGGAATAACTACACGCTGTCGGTGAACGAGTTGCCTGAAGGATTGTACCTTCTTAATCTGCAGGCCGGTGAATTACAAAGCCGACAAAAGTTCGTGAAAATGGCAGAGCGATAATTTCATCGTACCTTTCGGGAAACAGTAAACTCTATGCGCTTTTTCTTTATAGGTCTGATTGTTATTTTCTTAGTCTCACTGCTGATTGGTCAAATCACCACACCCAAATACACTCCATTCAAAAAGGTATTTGCCAAAGGGTTGTATTATTCTGTAATCGGACTTATCGGTTTTGTAATTGTGATTGGGATAGTGGCCTTGGTCAATGATATCTCGTCCCGAAAAGGTAGCCAAACCGAATTTGCGAAGATGACCCGCGAACAAAAAGAAGTGCTGAGGGATTCACTGCGACAAACGCCGCCTGCCCCCACGGACGCCGAGCTCAAAGCCCTTTTTGTCGATTATAATTTTTCCGGTGCCATTATTCCTTGCTATGAGAGCGTACATAAATTGGACATTGCTTCGCTCAAAGAAATCAAAGCCTTCGAAGTAACGGATACCGACCTGTCCGATGGCTTATATGAAATAGAAACCGAAGCCGAAATGATCGTCAATCAACCCGTACCTATCTTCCATTTCAAAGGCACCTTCAATGTACAGTACGATTTCTACGATGGCGACTCTGACATTAATCCGGGATGGAAGCTGGATAAAATCTTTATCAGCCACTGCGAGGTGATTGACGCCCCCGAAAAGGATAAGGTGATCGGGAACTCCGACCTCTATCCCGATTTGAACAGAGACGTGAATTAAGCTGAGGGCATTACCATAAGATTCGGATTGATTTGAATTGTGTTCTTTACTGTTACACAAAGGATTATTTTTAATTTAGCCCCCAATTCGAGCCTTATGATGAAAAAGCTAACCGCGACCTTCTTCGGTTTCCTCTTGCTCATTTCTTGCGAAGAGGAACAGATTACGGACACTTCTCCTCCCACCGTTCAGGTTGTCTCGGTAATCCAAGATACCGTACAAATTGAAAAAGACTTTGTCGGCCAGGTCTACGGCATCACTGACATTCCCATTCGCGCCAGAGTAGAAGGATTTCTGGAAGGAGTTCACTTCCAAGAAGGAATGAAAGTAAAAAAGGGGCAACTGCTCTACTCCATCGATCCGCAGCCTTTCAAAGCTTCGCTTACCGCTGCTCAAAGCCAATTGGCTGAAGCCGAAGTCGGGCGAATCAGAGCTTCCAACGATTTAAATCGCGTGCAACCACTGGCCGACATGAAGGCAGTAAGCGAACGCGATCGAGATGCTTCCATTGCCGAAAAGGACGCCTCTGAAGAAATGGTGAATGCTGCACAGGCAAACGTCGAAATTCAGGAAATTCAGTTGAGCTACACACAGATTAAGGCTCCGATCAGCGGACTAATCGGCAAAACCCAAGCGAAGGTTGGCGAATTTGTAGGCCGCAGCCCGAACCCGGTCATTCTCAATACCGTTTCGCGAATTGATTCCGTAAGAGTTGAGTTTTTCCTGACGGAAAATGACTATTTGCAGTTAGCCAAGGAAGTAAGGGCCGATATCGCCTCGGGACACAAACGTGAAACATTTGCCCTAAAGCTGATTTTATCAGACGGGAGCATATTCGAACACGAGGGAAAGGTAGATTTTGTAAACCGAGAAGTTGATGCCACCACCGGTGCCATCTTGATTCAGGCTTCTTTTCCCAATCCCGAAGGATTGATACGCCCGGGGCAGTTTGCTCGAGTCAGAGCCATAATGGAGCAAATGGATAAAGGTGTCTTGGTTCCCCAGCGAGCTGTCTCTGAGTTTCAGGGTCGCTTCAGCGTCATGGCGGTAACGGACAGCAACACCGTAAAGCAAAAGCCCATTGAAATTCTCGGTTCCTATCGCGACTATTACATCATAACGCGAGGCGTCACTCCCGGTGAATCCATCATTTTCGAAGGACTTCAAAAAGCAAAAGAAGGACAGAAGGTAACCCCCGATCCGATTGAGTTTAAGTCGCAGTACGTCGAAATGGAAAGCGCTAACTAGATGGAAGAAAAGAACCACATCTTTTTCGTTCGACGGCCCATCGTCGCCATCGTTATCGCCATCTTTATGATCATCATAGGCGGCGTTTCCATACTGGGTTTGCCCATAGAGCAATACCCGAACATTACTCCGCCGGTGGTACGCGTAAGTACTGCCTTCTCGGGTGCCAATGCGGTAAGTGTGGAGCAATCGGTTGCTTCTCCATTGGAACAAGAGATCAACGGAGTAGAAAACATGCTCTACATGAAATCTACCAACGCCAATGACGGAACCATGGCCTTGGACGTGACTTTCGATTTGGGAACCGACCCCGACATGAATACGGTTTTCACTCAGACCCGATCATCGGCGGCCACGCCAAAACTTCCCGAAGAGGTAAAGCGACTCGGAGTCAAAACGCAGAAGTCGATGCCGAACATTCTGATGTTGATTTCCATGACATCGCCCGACGGACGATATGACCAAAATACGCTGGGAAACTACGCCATCATTAATGTCAAAGACGAATTGGCCCGAATCAAAGGAATCGGTCGGGTAGACGTTTTGGGCGCCAGCGATTACTCCATGCGCATTTGGGTGAAACCCGACAGACTTGCCAAGCTCGGAATTACCATTCCCGAAATCACCAATGCCATCCGAGCGCAAAATGTGATCTCTCCCGGAGGGAAGTTCGGAGCTGAACCCGCGCCAAAAGGAACGGAGTTCACGTATACGGTTCGCCTGCCCGAGCGTTTGGTGACCGAGCAAGAATTTGAAAATATTGTCATTCGATCAGCCAAGGACGGCAGTCAGGTGAAAATAGGCGATGTGGCACGCGTGGAGCTGGGCGTAGAAAGCTACAATGCTTTTACTCGCCTCAACGGAAAGCAGAGTGCCATACTTTCCATTTACCAAGCTCCGGGGTCGAATGCGGTAGTGCTGGCCGAAGATGTGATCGCCGCCATGGACAAGATGGCTGAAAACTTCCCCGAGGGAATTGACTATACCGTCTCCCTGGATGCCACAGAGCCCATTATGGCGGGTATTGACGAGATCATCGAAACGTTGATCATCGCGCTGATCCTCGTTATTCTGGTGGTATTTGTTTTTATCCAAGATTGGCGCGCTACCCTCATCCCCACTTTAGCCATTCCGGTTTCATTGGTTGCCGCCTTTATGTTTTTCCCTCTTTTGGGATTCACCATCAACACCCTCTCTCTACTCGGATTGGTACTCGCCATCGGTATCGTAGTCGATGATGCCATAGTGGTGGTGGAGGCCGTTCAAGTGAACATGGAGAAAGGTATGGATGTGAAGACCGCTACGAGCGCTGCCATGAGGGAAGTTACAGCGCCGATTATAGCTACTACTTTGGTGATGATTGCGGTTTTTGTACCCGTAGCTGCCATGGCGGGAATTACAGGAAAACTCTACCAGCAATTTGCCATCACCATTGCCGTGTCGGTTGTGTTCTCCTCCATCAACGCTTTGAGTCTTTCTCCCGCCCTTTGTTCGCTTATGCTAAAACCGCCAAAGGAGGAGAAAAAGAAGGGACTACTTGGACGATTCTTTGCCGCCTTCAATCGAGGATTTGACAAAACAACGGAGTCCTATTCGGCTACAGCAAAAGTTGTTACAGGAAAATTCAAGCGAGGAATAGTCTATATAATCATCGCGGGAATCGCAGCGGGAATTTTTGGTTCCTTGGTGCCGGGCGGGTTCCTACCCGAGGAAGACCAAGGTTATTTCTATGTGAATATTCAGCTTCCGAATGCAGCATCCCTGCAGCGCAGTGATGCCGTGGCGAAAACCGTTGAGGACCTCTTGATGGAGCGCGATGACGTCGAATACGTCACCACGGCATCCGGATTCAGTCTTTTGGCCGGAGCCTTGATCCCAAACACGGCATTCATGTTCGTGAAATTGAAAAACTGGGACCTTCGAGAGCAAACGGTTGCCGAGGTGATGGGTGAGGTAAACGTGATGCTTTCGCAAAATGTCAATGAAGCACAAGCCATGGCGTTCGGTCCGCCTGCCATACCCGGATTGGGGAATGGATCGGGGTTCAGTCTCATCCTCCAAGATCGAGGTGGAAATGATCCGGCTTACTTGGCTCAAAATACCTATCGCTTTATTGCGGAGGCGCAAAAACGACCCGAGATTGCCTCGGCTTTCACCACCTTTCAAGCTACGGTTCCACAGCGCTCCATGGAAGTGAATACGGACAAAATACTTAAATCAGGAGTGGCCATTAGCGACGTTTACAGCACTTTCGCTGCATTTCTGGGGGGCGCTTATGTCAACGACTTCAACCGGTTCGGGAGACTCTACAAGGCCTACGTCCAAGCCGAACCGGAGTACAGACAGGACG
>DATFKV010000233.1:0-9482 GCA_035268465.1 Cryomorphaceae bacterium
TATTTGCTTCCGAGAATGCCAAAGCCGGCGATACACTCAGGATCACGTCAGATTTTGGCAAAAGTATCTTAGGCAGTGAACTTTCGGTGCATAGAGAGGCGAACTTTTCATCTGACGTCAGCGATGTTTTAAATCAAGAGTTTGAACAAGTTGACTCACCCAGACCCAATTTGGGGTTCAATAAGGGAGCTTTATGGGTCAAAACGTCCATTCAAAACCTCACCGAAAATGAGGATTACCGCATTCAAATTCATCAACCGCTTCTAGACACCATCAAGGTTTATATCTTGGACGAGGGTGGTCGAGTAGTCAAAGAAAAGTTCTTTGGTGAAAGCCTCAACTTTAGTCACCGGGAATACAGCGCTCCCCCATTTATTCTTGACCTGACCATTCCTCAAGGAGAGTTTAGGACGGTCCTGCTAAGAATTACCACTGCCGAACAAATTGTTTTGCCAATATACGTGACTACCATCCGCTCTTCGGAAAAACTGTTGCTCGTTTCCAACCTGCTCTTCGGTGCTTATTTTGGGCTCATCTTGGTCATGGCTTTCTACAACTTCTTTATTTACTTAACCGTTCGCGACAGAAGTTACCTCATTTATGTTTTATACATCATAGCAGTAGGCTCAACTCAAGCCGTTTTAGAAGGGTATATGCAGCAATTTTTTTGGCCCGACAATACGTGGTTAGCCTCAAGAAGTCCCTATTTATTTACAGCCGTTCTTAGTATCACATCGATAATATTTCTCCAAGACTTTTTGAAAACCAAAATATATGCCCCGAGAGTAAATAAATTTTCATGGTATATCTACGGGTATTTTCTGTTGATTTTTGTTGTGGCGCTTTTTGGAGCAAGTCCTATAGTTCATATGGCCACACAGGTGGGCATTACCGCACTCTCATTTTATATTCTCACTGCAGGTATCATTGTTTATAAAAGCGGTTATAGCCCTGCCAAATTTTTTATTTTGGCTTGGGGAGTATTGGTGGCGGGAATCATTGTATACGCCCTTCAAGATTCAGGGCTTATTCCTTCTACTCCGCTCACGAATTACATGATGCTTATTGGAAGTGCCTTAGAAGCCATATTGCTATCAATAGCTCTCGCTGATCGCATCAACATTCTTAAAAGAGAGAAAAGCCAATCTCAGGAACAAGCTCTTCGAGTATCATTGGAAAATGAGAAAATCGTAAAAGAACAGAATATAGTTCTGGAAGAGAGAGTAACTGAGCGAACCGCCGATCTCGAAAACACAAATTCGAAGCTAAACTCTGCCATCTCCGAATTAAAAGAGACCCAATCGCAATTGGTACAGGCAGAAAAGATGGCCTCATTGGGGCAACTTACCGCGGGGGTCGCTCATGAAATCAATAATCCAATCAATTTTGTAAGTGCCAATATTGCTCCGTTGCGTTTTGATGTCAAAGATATTCTGGATGTATTGGACATGTATGACTCCATACCTGATGCAGAAACGTTTGAAGCCAAAAAAAAGTCCATTGAAAAGTTCAAAGAAGAAATCGATCTTAACTACAGCAAGCAGGAGGTAAATCAACTACTCGAAGGAATTGAAGAAGGTGCTAAGCGAACGGCCGAGATTGTAAAAGGGCTAAAGAACTTTAGCCGAATTGATGAATCGAGTGTAAAAGAAAGCGATCTTAACGAAGGGATTCGATCAACGCTCAATATTTTGAGAAACTCTATCTCTCCGGTGACTAAAGTGAATATGGATTTGGCTGAGAACCTCCCTCTGGTTGAATGTATGCCGGGTAAAATCAATCAGGTCTTTATGAATATCATGAATAATGGCATACAGGCGATGCACGACAACACATGTGAAAAGGCATCTGTTCTGACAATAAAGACCTCTTATGACGACAAATATGTGCAAATAGAGATTGGAGACACAGGCGCCGGAATGGATGAAAGAACCAAGAGTCGTATATTTGAGCCATTCTTTACTACGAAAGATGTAGGTCAAGGAACGGGTTTAGGGTTGAGTATTGTTTTTAAGATTATCGAAACCCATGATGGCAAAATTTACGTAGAAAGTGAAGAAGGAAAAGGGACAATTTTTGTCTTGAAACTTCCTATAAATGCTAGAATAAAGTCCGAACTTGAACTGTAATGGTTGATAACGAGAAAATAAGTGTTTTATACCTTGATGATGAAGAGCCAAATCTGAGCGCTTTTAAGGCTACTTTCAGACGTACGCATCTCATTCGAACAACTAATTCTGCCGAGGAAGCACTAGCACTAATTGAGGAAGAAGAGCCGCATATCATCATTGCTGACCAGCGCATGCCCAAAGTCAGCGGTGTAGAGTTTTTTCAAAAAGTTTGCAAGAGCCATCCCGATCCACAACGAATACTGCTAACAGCTTACACGAGCTCCCAAACAGTTATAGACGCAGTAAACCACGGTCATATCGATAAATACTTGGTGAAGCCTTGGGATCGAGAAATGATGGAGAAGACCCTTAGCTCGGTCTATCAATCTTACAAAAGTAAAGTGGAGCTGAAACGAAAAAATGAAGAGCTGTTCAGAGTAAATTCTGAATTAAATCGATTTGTTTACAGCGTTTCTCACGACTTAAGAGCTCCTCTCCTCTCCTTATTGGGATTGGTTGATCTTTGTCGCGACGAGCAAAACCGGCAGCAGGTTCAAGAGTACTTTGAACTCATGAATAGCAGCATTCGGAAAATGGATGATTATATCCAAACCACACTTCAGTACTACCGCAACCTCAAAACCAATCTTATTCTGGAACATGTAAATTTGTTCGAGTTAATCAATGAGATTATTGAGCCCCTCATGAATTACAACGGCAATGTAAACTTTAAGGTAAATGTCGCTGCCGATTCGGGCATCTTTACTGATCGAGTCAGACTCAAGATTGCTTTAAATAATTTGATCACAAATGCTGTAAAATACGGTTTTAAAGAAAAAAACCACCCGTATGAGATTGAAATTTCCAGTGTGGAAAATGAAGGATCCTTTCGGATAGTAGTCGCGGATCAAGGAAATGGTATGCCTGCTGAAAAACTAAAAAAGATATTCGACATATTCTTTTCCGAAGGTTCAGCCACTTCAGTTGAAAGCAGCGGACTGGGACTCTACTTGGTTCAACAGGCCGTGGACAAAATTCATGGAACGGTTTCAGTAAGATCAAAAGTGAATGTGGGAACTGAATTTGAAATAAACCTTCCCGATTTGACCACACAGAATTAATCTACTCCGATTTTCTTCTGCCATTCTTAGCTCTTGCTTAATATGGTTAACCTACAGTAAACGCAAGAACCGTTCGTTCTTCCATTTAGAGATCGATTTTACTTTAAATATAGCTTCAAGCCATAATTGAAAGGGGTTCCGAGCTTAAGAATTTCATAAGGGATTCTTAAAACGTGCAACCCCGAATACCGGATTGGTCGACTGTAATTTCGACAACTCAAAAACCAATCTAAAAATTAAGGTATGAAGCTCAAATCAATTTTATTGGGTGGTCTTTCCCTGCTGACTTTCGGAGTCTTCGGGCAAAGCGATCTCATCATTTCTGCCGTTTACGACGGCCCCCTTTCGGGAGGAACCCCGAAAGGAATAGAACTCTACGCAATCAATCACATTGCAGACCTCAGTGAATATGGAGTCGGCTCTGCCAACAACGGTGGAGGAAGTGCGGGCGTAGAATTTGCCTTGTTCGGCTCTGCATCAGAAGGGGACTACATTTACGTGGCATCGGAAATGCTTCAATTCTCGACTTTCTTTGGGTTTGCACCAAATTTCGTTGACGTCGCAATGGCCATAAACGGTGATGATGCCATCGAATTATTTAAAAACGGCACCGTGGTTGACCTCTTCGGAGACATCAACGTAGACGGTTCAGGCGAAGCTTGGGAATACGCCGACTCGTGGGCGCGACGTAGTGACAACGCCGTACCTTCTAACACTTTCGACGTGAGCGAATGGTCATTCGGAGGAGTAGACGCTTTGGATGGCGAAGCAGATAATGCTACCGCCGCTACTCCCGTTCCCATCGGGTCTTTCACCACTCCGGGTGGAGTTACTCCTCCCCCAACAGATCCGACGCCTTTCGAAAACCAGTTAAACCTCACTCTACTCGGCACTTATGCTACGGGAGTTTTTGACGAAAGTGCAGCCGAAATTGCAGCTCATGACCCCGCTACACAAAGAGTCTTCTTTGTGAATAGCAATGACAACACGGTCGAAGTTTTGGATATCTCCAATCCTTCTTCACCTGCCTTGATCAATAGCATTGACGTCTCTGACTATGGCGCCGCCCCCAATAGTGTGGCGGTATCAAACGGAGTCGTAGCAGTGGCAGTTGAAGCTGTGGTTAAACAAGACCCCGGAGCAGTCGTATTTTATGATGCTGACGGAAACTACATCAACGATGTAACCGTGGGTGCGCTTCCCGACATGCTGACCTTCACCCCTGACGGAAACAAAGTGGTGGTAGCCAACGAAGGTGAACCAAACGATGACTACGATGTAGATCCTGAGGGAAGCATCTCTGTGATAGATGTATCAGGCGGTGTAGCTTCCGCTACGGTAACGACTGTAGGTTTTGGCTCGTTGACCATGGCTGATGTCGAAGGTGTTCGAATTTTCGGCCCCAACGCAAGCATCGCTCAAGATTTGGAACCTGAATACATCACCGTATCAGATGATTCTCAAACGGCTTTCGCGGTGTGTCAGGAAAACAATGGAATCATTGTGATTGATCTTATGACAAATACCATCACTGATGTATGGGCACTTGGCACAAAAGATTACAACCTTCCAGGAAACGGAATTGACGCCAGCAATGACGCCGACGGAATTCAAATTCAAAACTGGCCGGTGAAAAGCTATTACATGCCCGATGCCATGACTTCTTACTCAGTAGGCGGAAGCACCTACATCCTTACGGCCAATGAAGGTGATGCGCGTGACTACGACGGATACAGCGAAGAAGACCGCGTGAAAGACCTCACGCTTGATTCGGTAGCTTTCCCAAATTACGCAGAACTTCAAATGGATGAGAACCTCGGTCGTTTGAACATCACACTTACCGCAGGCGATACAGACAATGACGGAGAATACGAAGAAATATTCGGATACGGCGCGCGCTCATTCTCCATTTGGGATGACGCGGGAAACCTCGTATGGGACAGTGCCGATGATTTCGAGCAAATCACCGCTGACTACCTCGCTCCTTTCTTCAACTCAAACAACGATGACAACGATTCTTTCAAAAGCCGCAGCGATGACAAAGGCCCCGAGCCCGAAGCCATCGCGATAGCAGAAATCAATGGAACACCATACGCTTTCATTGGCTTAGAAAGAGTGGGCGGAGTGATGATTTACGACATTACCGACCCTACTGCTCCTAAGTTTGAGAACTACATCAACAACCGAGACTTTAGCGTAGATGCAACCGATCCTGCCGCAGGTGACTTAGGCCCTGAGGACATTAAAGTAATCGATGCCGCTGACAGCCCCAATGGTGAAACCATCATCATGGTAGCCAACGAGGTAAGCGGAACCGTTTCGTTCTACGGCGTTTCTACTCCCGACTACACGCTGCAGATTCTACACGCTTCTGATCTCGAAGGTGGTGTAGATGCCATCGGTCGTGCGCCCAACTTCGCTGCCATCGTAGATGTGCTAGAAGATGAGTACGCCAACACCGTTCGCATCTCTTCCGGTGACAATTACATCCCCGGCCCGTTCTTCAACGCCTCCTCTGACGGCGCGATCAGACCGGTGCTTCAAGATGTCAATCAAGATCTATTCGGAGAGCCGGGCTTGACCAACTTGCGCGAAGCAGGCGGACGAGCAGACATCACCATTGCCAACATCATCGGCTTTGATGCGTCTACACTCGGAAACCACGAGTTTGACAACGGAACAGCCATCGTAGAAGAAATCATCGCTACCGATATTCGCGGAGCAGGCTTGGGCGACGTACGCTGGTTGGGAGCTCAATTCCCCTACCTCAGTGCAAATCTCGACTTCTCTGGTGACGACAACCTTTCAGGATTGTTTACCGATGAGCTATTGCCAAACACCGCTTTCCAATCCTTGCCATCAGATCTTGACGCAGCAGGTGCAGCGCCAAAGATTGCCCCTTCTACCCTCATCGAGCGCAATGGTGAATTGATCGGAGTCGTGGGCGCCACAACTCAAGTATTGGAGTCTATCACTACGACCAACGGTGTAAGCGTTATCAACGGAGTGAGCAACGACATGCCTGGTTTGGCGGCCATCTTGCAGCCTGTAATCGACGAGCTTCTTGCCGCAGGATCAAACAAAATCATCCTCGCATCTCACCTACAGCAGTTCTCGCTCGAGCAGGAGCTTGTAGGGTTGCTCAGCGGCGTAGACATTGTATTGGCGGGTGGTTCTGATAGAATCCTGGCCGATCAAACGGACAGACTGCGCAGCGGCGACGAGGCAGAAGACAACTACCCTTTCGTAACCGAAAACCTTGACGGAGAGCCCGCGCTAATCGTAAGTACCGATGGTGAGTACAGCTACGTAGGTCGGTTGGTAGTGGGATTCGACGCAGCGGGAGTTGTGCTTCTTTCTTCATTGAACGAAGGTGTAAACGGAATCTACGCTACCGACGACGAGATGATCGCTCAGGTTTACGATGATCCTTCCACGGCTTTCGCCGAAAACTCGAAAGGAGAATTGGTAAGTCGATTGACCAATGCGGTAAACGATGTGGTGATCTCCAAAGACGGAAACATCTTGGGATTGACCGATGTGTACCTCGACGGACGACGCGAGCGTGTGCGCACCGAGGAAACCAATATGGGTAATATCTCGGCCGATGCCAACCTCTTTGTCGCGAAAGCATACGATTCGGAAGTGGTTGTCTCGATCAAAAACGGTGGAGGAATCAGAGCCGCCATTGGAGAAGTAGACGAAGTAGCGCCGGGTGTATTTGAGTTCTTGCCTCCGCAAGCCAATGCCATTTCAGGAAAACTGGAAGGAGAAGTTTCTCAGCTGGATGTGGAGAACACCCTTCGATTCAACAACAGACTCTCTATTGTAGAATTGAGCGCATCTGACCTCCTGGCGGTAATGGAGCACGGCTTCAGCGCTACGGAAGAAGGAGCGACTCCGGGTCAATTTCCGCAGATCGGGGGGACGAAAGTTTCTTTCGATCCTAGCTTGGCTCCCGGATCACGCATTCAAAACTTGGTAATTGTAGACGAAGCAGGCTTGCCTTTGGACTCTGTGGTCAACGATGGAGAAATCACCGGCGATGCCGAAAGAATCTTTAAGGTGGTTACCCTTAACTTCCTCGCAGGAGGCGGAGACGGCTACCCGTTTGCCGACCTTGGTGAAAACCGAGTGGATCTGGACACAGTAGGTCTGGACGTGGGAACATTTGACTTCGCTCCTGCGGGAAGCGAGCAAGATGCTTTCGCCGAATACCTGAACACCTTCTTTGCCGAAATGCCTTACGTGGATGCTGAAACACCGATCAGCGAGGACCAAAGAATCCAAAACATCAGCGAGCGTGATGACGATGTATTCGTTTTCTGTGCCGAGGGATTCTTCCCTGCTCCTGAGCAAGTCGGAGTGCTGCAGAATTCTACTGCAGACTTTGTGGTAATAAGATGGAACCCCGTGCCGGGGTCAACGGTTTGCCAAATTAGAGGTGGTCTCTCAGAAGGACCCACACAGTCGATTTTGGTATATGCCGATGAGGACGGAACGGAACCACATAGAAGGCGAGTGAATAAGTCAGAATTACAGTTGGGAGAAACATACCAAGTTCAAGTAAGATGCGCTTGCTCTGAAGAGCCATTGGTCGTGAGTGAGTTCTCGTCCACTGAATTCTTCATCCCTCTGGGTAGCTCTGCGATTGCAGAAATGAACGCCGGTGATGGAATCGGATTAACCGCGGCTCCGGGCTCAATGGCCATGAGCGTATTCCCAAACCCATCTAATCTTGGATTCATCAACCTAAACTTGCGTCATGCTGAGGGATTTGCTACGGAGGGTTTGATTGAGATCAGAGACATCACCGGTCGTGCGTTGTCGCAACAGCGCATCGCGGTTGAGTCAAACCGGACTTTGCGTTTGGAAACCACTGCAATGCCTGCGGGTATTTATACGGTATCTTACACCTCAGGTGCCGAAAGGGTAACGCAACGGTTCATCATAAAATAGAATTAATCAATCTGATAGAACCGGTCAGATCTAAAACGAAGGCTGCTTCCACAAATGGGGGCAGCTTTTTTATTTTCTATACAGCACACGCCGATCATTCAATTTTCGGATAAAGAACCCATAACGGTTCTTTCCGTCCACTCTGCTTTAAATCCTTTCAGGTCATTCTCGGAGCCAAAAACAATAATTTCGTCACCTTCGTGCAGCCTGGTCGCTCCGTCCATTTTTGAAATGAAATTTCCGTTTCGGTAGAAACCTATCAGTCGAACCTTGTACTTCTCCATTAAAGGAGTTTCGCAAAGGTTCTTACCCGTGAAGGGGCAAGAATGGGAAAGAACAATACTCAACGCTTCAATATCATTGAGTTCAAGTGCATCTTTCTTGTAGTAATGATAATTGGAGTGAATCTCTGAATAAGCCTCGTCTCGTACCATGTCAATGTAGCCATCAATTTCCTCGGGTTTGATTAAAAATTGGTTGAGCATTCTGGCAAAAACTTCTACCGAAGCCTCGAACTCTTGGCTAATGGCTTCGCTTGCCCCCAAATGGAGGAGCTCCTCCGTCTCCGGGATGCTTTGGCTACGTGCTATAATATGAACGGTATTGCAGATTTCGCGAATGTTGGCAATTACTCCCATAGCTTTTTGGTGATCCGGAATGGCTACCACTGCTACCCTAGCCCGGTAAATGTGCACATACTCGAGAATGAACGGGTTGCTACCGTCTCCGAAAATGATGTGTTCCCCCTTTGCCCGAGCGGCCGTTACCGTTTCGGCATCGTTATCTATAATCACATAAGGAATCTTTGCTTCTTTGGCCGTTCTGGCAGCATTGCGACCGTTGGTACCGTAACCTATAATGACCAAATGGGCTGTGAGTTTATCCGTTTTGTCGATGGATTGCAGCGATTCCGGCTGATGATTCCTTCTCGCAAGTCTGTTCATCGGCGTGCGCATTAAGAAATTGGCAATGCGCTCTCCGTAATCAATCAGAAAAGGAGTAGCCCCCATGGTGAGAATGGAGACTGACAGGAAGTATTGATTGGTGAGTTCAGAGATCAATCCGGCATCCATTCCCGTGCGCGAAAGGATAAAAGCAAATTCACCCACTTGAAATAAGCTGAGACCAACGAGGATGCCGGTCTTCAGCGAAAACTTCAAAACCCGCGCAGCCAGCACCAACACACCAAATTTGACCAAGGCTGCAAAAACCGTAAAGAGTAGTACCAGCGGTAAGTTCATGACCAGAAAGTTCAAATCGAGCAGCATCCCGATGGAAACGAAGAAAAAGC
>DATFKV010000234.1:0-6221 GCA_035268465.1 Cryomorphaceae bacterium
ATACTGTCTTTAATCTTGAAGCCAGTCTTTATGACATTAAAGACGGAAGTTTGGTGTGGATTGGCCAAACCAAAACAGTGGAGCCATTATCCATGGATGAATTTGCCGAAGGCTATGCGAAGACGGTCGTAGATAAACTCATCTACGAGGATTTATTGAAAAGATAATACTGTATCCAGCGCGCGTTGCGCCTGAGCCACGTGTCTAACTTGATGATTGATGATGAATTCCAAGGCATCACCTAGCCTGAATCGAATGAGTGGCAAAGTGGTTTTGCATTTTACCGCCCCGATATCGCGCATTGAAGCCGAATCGATGATGGAGCGCAACTCAGCTTGTTCTTGACGAAATTGGTCCAAAATAGCCTTGCTCAAATTTGAGTTAAGGCTATTTTTCGACTTAAACGTTTTCATCGGATTGTTCACACCCTTTTCGCCGGGGAGCATCGATTTGGCCGTTTTCATCCCAAATCGCCCTCTTTTCATTTCGTCGGAGGACGATAGAGGAGCCTTATGGATTGACTTTTGAAATTCGGGCAAATAGAAAGCGTTGTAGCGATGCAGATGCTCAATGCATTCCAAAGCACTCCAGTTCCCTTCAGCGGGATGTTGTTGAAGTGCTTCTTCATCTTCACGGCTAAATTTGTTCAAAGCATCATCAATTTCTGAGAGCTTGCGGCTGAGGTCTTTGAGAAATAGGTCTTTGTTCATGGATCAAAGTAACGAAGCTCGTCAAGCGAAAACATTGATTGCAATCAAGATTTTCGCAAGCGGCTCAATGTTTCGGGCGTCATGCGCAAATAATCGGCAATGTGCCGGAGCGGAATTTCTTCAAAGAGACGAGGGCTTCTCTCCAAAACGCGTTGGTAACGTTCGGCAGGAGAGGAGGCCAGCAGATCAATCTCCCGCTCCACAAACTGGGTGGCCAGAGCTTCCAATACAGAAATGTAAGCGTCTTTGAATTTAGGATTGGAATGGATCACCTCAAAGAGCATCCGCTTGGAGTAAGCTTTCACCTTGGTTTTCTTCAGGGCCACAATGTCGAAAAGCGAGGGCGAATCGTCGAAGAATGAAGGGATGGAGTTGAGAAAGCTTCCTTTGTATCCGAAGCGTATGGTATGAGATTCATTCGCTTTGAAGAGTTTCACCGCTACTGCACCCGATTCGATCAAATAGGTGTGGTGTTCTACCTGACCCTGTTTGATCAGAAAATCTCCTCTACTCAGGTTGATCGATTTAATGTCGCTCGGATAGAGAGATTCGATATGCTGAAAGAGCGAAGCTACCACATTCATCTCTTCATTGCATATTGACGATTTCTTGTTTTCCGACGATATCATCGGCAATAGCCACCGCGTGTTCTCGGCCATTCTCGATAAAGACCTTTTCCGTGCGCACCCCTGCCACCACGGTACCACAGAGGTATAGTCCGTCTATTTCCGTTTCAAAGGTCTCTTCGTTGTGATTCACCAAGAGTTCTTCATCCGGACTCAGAGCACAATTTCTCAGCAACTGCTCATCGGGCAGGTAGCCCACCAAGAGGTAAATAAAATCGGCTTCAAGCGTTTGCGCACCCTCCGCTGTGGTAATTTCAATCTCTCCTTCTCTGATTTCTTTGGCCGTGGCATGGTAGATTACTTTAATCTTGCCTTCTTTGATTCGGTTGGTAATGTCGGGTACCAGCCAGTATTTGGCCGTAGGCTTCAAGCTATCGCCGCGCACCACCATCGTTACGTCTACATCGTGTCGGTAGAGCTCCAGCGCCGCTTCGATTCCGCTGTTTCCACCGCCCACGATTACTACCTTTTGAAAAGAGTGCTGATAGGGTTCGTCGTAGTAGTGACTTACATGAGGCATTTGCTCGCCTTTGATGTTCAGCAGGCGGGCCACATCAAAGTAGCCGGTGGCCAACACCACCCGCTCAGCCCTTAAAAGACCTTTGGTAGTTTCGAGCTCAAACAGATCCTCGTTTTTTCGGATGCATTTCACCTCGTTGTTTAAGCTGAAATTCAAATCGAAGTAGGCGGCCACCTTTCGGTAATACTGAAGCGCTTCGTTCCGATTGGCTTTGACATTGCTCGTGGCAAAAGGAATTCCCGCTATTTCAATATTCTCGGCCGTGCTGAAGAATTTCATTCGCTTGGGATACCTGCGGATGGATTCCGTCACACTTCCTTTCTCGATGATCAGTGATTCGATTCCACGCTTTTTCAGTTCCGCACCCGCCGCTATTCCGCATGGGCCACCGCCGACGATAATAACAGGAATGATTTTTTCTAGGTTATCCATGTTTTTCTAACTCTCCTCCCTCGTCATTTGTTTTATTCCGTGGACTAAAGTTTTAAAACCAAAGTTAGAATTAATCATGAGGGAAGCTGTTGTCGCGCTCTTTCAGAGCTTTGACCACCCCTGATTTCGATGTTCATTGGGCTGCACCCAATGCTAAGCAATGACGCTCCTTCAAAGCCGGTTGGGTGAAAATGGATCGCATCGCCAAAAAAGAATAACCATCTCATCGTGTCATATTCGGAAAACATTGAATATTCGGGTTCGCGCAGAGGAAAAAGAGAAGGCGCTGAGCCCGCAGAGAAATGTAGTGATGAGGCTTTGTGGACAGCCGAAAGAAAACGATTATGTGTTCTAGCCACGCATAAGCGAAAGCTCTGAAAGAGCGTCACTTCCCAGCCCCTTAAAAAACGGGCGGGCCGGGCAGAAGGTCCGGGTGTAGAAGCTTGGAGGGAGCAAAGCCTTGAAGAGGCGAGACAATTCAGTCCTGAAAGGACGGCTCCTCGCAGCATCGGGTGTAGCCCGATGTGCCATCCGAATGAACGAGCCTAACACCGGAGGTGTGGCTATTTTTCCTCCTTAATCAATATGTGTTTAAAAGGTTGAAATCAACCATAACCAACCCGCTCCATCAACGCCAAAACCTCACGACATTCCCTCACATCGTGCACTCGCAATATATCCGCACCCTTGCGCAAGGCTATGGTATTCAAAACGGTGGTGCCGTTCAGCGCTTCTTCGGCTGTTTGGTCGAGCGTCCTCCAAATCATCGACTTTCGCGAGATACCCACCAAAACAGGGCATTCCAGCATTTTGAACTCATTCAAACGGTGTAGCATCTCAAAATTGTGATCCACCGTTTTGGCAAAACCAAAACCCGGATCGACGATCACATCGGCAACTCCCTTGCTTCTCAGTGTATCCATCTTTTCAGAAAGCTCGAGAATGACCTCATTTACAACGTCCCTGTAGAGAGCCTTCGCATTCACGGTCTTCGGCGCTCCGCGATTGTGCATCAGCACATAGGGCACCCCGAGAGTTGCCACGGCATCAAACATTTCGTGGTCGAGCATCCCGCTGCCCACATCGTTGATGATAGCCGCACCTGCATCCACTGCTTTTCGAGCCACCTCTGCACGAAACGTGTCGGCTGAAAGGATGGCGTCGGGAAATTTGTCTTTGACCGCTTTTATGCCTTCAATTAGGCGCTCCGTTTCTTGTTCTACGGAAACATCATCCGCTCCCGGACGGGTGGAGTAGGCTCCCAGATCCAGAATGTCAGCGCCTTCACTCAGCATCTGTTCGGCTTTCGCCAAAACGGCTGCCGTGCCCGAAAGGCGGCTGCCCGTGTAGAAGGAATCGTCCGTAAGGTTGAGAATCCCCATCGTTAACGGCTTGTTAAAAACTCGTATTTCCCCGTTGATCTTCATAGTTTGGTCTTTTGAAAAACCGGTATCTTGCACCGCCGAAATTTAAGTGTTAAAAGAGCGATAAATGTCCGATAAAACTTCCGAACAATACAACCGCGTCGTTGAAGAGTGCAAAGATATTTTCTTTAAGAAAATGAGCGACTACGGCACCGCTTGGCGCATTCTTCGCACCAGTTCCATCACCGATCAGATTTTTATCAAAGCCAACCGTATTCGGACCATTCAGGATTTGAAACAATCATTGGTCGATGAAGGCGTAAAGCCGGAGTTCATCGGGATCATCAATTACAGCATTATGGCTTTGATCCAACTGGAGCTGATGGATACGGATGAACTCGATCTGGATCAGAAACAGGCCAAAGCCCTATACGAGAAGTATGTAGAATCTTCTCATGATTTGATGAAAAAGAAAAATCACGACTACGGAGAAGCTTGGCGCGATATGCGCGTTTCATCCCTCACCGATTTGATATTGATGAAATTGCTTCGCATTAAGCAAATAGAAGACAACCAGGGAAAAACATTGATCTCCGAAGGCATCGATGCCAACTATTACGACATCGTGAATTACGCCGTCTTTGCCATGATTCATTTAAACGAAGCCGAAAACGAATAATACAAATCAAAAAATTATGTCCACAAGCAACCGCGTATTGGGATTGTTTCTATTGGCCGCAGCCATCTTTCTCATCGTTTTGGGATTTGCCAGTCCCGAAGTGGTAGATGAGTTTAACGTCTACTGGATCGCAACGACCCTGGCTTTTATTCCCGGGGCTTTGATTTTGGCTAAGAAGCCCGAAGCCGCCACTTACTTCGCACGAATAGTCGTGGGATCGGTGTTTATCGTGTCGGGATTGATCAAAGCCAACGATACCGTTGGTTTCGGGATTAAGCTCGAAGAATATTTTGACGAGAATGCCTTGGGTGCTTTCTGGGCCATTTTCCACGATTACTCATTGGCCATCGCCATCTTCGTTGCGGGTATCGAAGTGCTGTTGGGCTTGGCCTTGCTCTTCGGCGCTGCCGCCCGACTGGTTTCGTTTACCCTTTTGGGAATGACGCTGTTCTTCGGCTGGCTCACCTATTTCACCGCCGAGTGCAACGATGCTCAGATGGCGGCCATCTCGGCAGGTGAGGCCTTCGATCGCGTTTGCGTGACCGATTGCGGTTGCTTCGGCGATGCGCTCAGAGGTTCCGTCGGTCGATCACTTACGCCGTGGGAATCCTTCTACAAAGATTTGGGTCTCTTCTTCCTGACGCTGGTGGTGGTGATCAGAAACAAGACCATCAAGGTCAATACCAAACGAGACGATTTGATCGTCTTTCCCTTCGCCATTTTGATTGTGCTGGTATTCGGGGGCTGGTTGTTTGGTTGGATGTTCCCGACCTATTTCACCATTGCCTCCATCGGTATTTATTACCTGTTGAAAGCGCTGAAATTGGAGTCGCCAAAATTCGATTTCATTTTGGCCTTAGCCTTGGCGGTCATTACCTACGCTTTTATCGGCCACACTTACCGTCATCTGCCCATCAAGGATTACCGTCCATACGCGGAAGGAAAAAACATCAAAGACCAGATGAAAACGGCGACTGAATTAGGCGTGACCCCAACCAAATACGCCAACGTTTACAAGTTGGAAAATTCAGAAACAGGGGAGACCATGGCCATGAATTCCGACGAGTACTTGAAGCAAGAAATCTGGAAAGACAAATCTTGGAAGATTGTCTACACCAGTCCCAACCCCATCGTCATCGAACGCGGCTACGAGCCACCCATCGCCACCTTCAACGTGATGAACGCCGAAGACTACGACATCGGCGAAGACCTGCTCAACGATGAGAACTACAGCTTTATGACGGTGATATACGATGTGGGCAAAGCGAAAACAGAAAACCTCGACGAGCTGAATGAATTGGCCGAAGCCGCCGAGGCAGCGGGATACGATTTCTACGCACTCACTTCCTCGCCTTACGAGGAATACGAAGAGCTGCGCCACGAATATTCACTTGCTTTTCCGTTTTACACGGGCGATGAGATTTTCTTGAAAACCATCATCCGCGCCAATCCGGGCATTCTTCTTTTGAAAAACGGGGAGATCATTGAAAAGTGGCATGGGAATGATGTTCCGACGTATGAGGAGGTTGAGGATGAATATTTAAATTAGGACGATAAACCCGGGGCTTCGGCTCCGCTCAGCCACCTTCCATCTCGTATTGAACCATAAGAAGGTCTAAGGTCACCGAGCGGAGCCGAGGTGCCATCTCGAAAACGAAATAGTATCCACAATGACTATTCTCAGATCTCAATACCCAATACCCACTACCCAATACCATGTCTAGCTACATCCTCAAAAAAATTGGCTACGGCCTTCTCGTTCTCTGGGGAGTGGTGACGCTGGTATTTGCCATTTTTAGCATCAACCCGGGCGATCCCGCGGCGATGTTGCTCGGACAACGCGCCGATGAGGAAGCCATCGAGCGGGTGAGGAGGGAACTGGCGCTCGAC
>DATFKV010000235.1:0-8675 GCA_035268465.1 Cryomorphaceae bacterium
AAAATTCTCATGAATGAATCAACCATCAATGCCTTGGCTTATCTCTACGAAGATCGCTATACATTTTGGTATAAATTCATTGCGACAGAAGATATTACCATCGATTTTTCAGTGAGCCCCTCCAACGAAAATGATCGGTATAGAGCGATTCTTTTTAAGTATGGAGGAAAAGACTTTTGCGATAAGTTGGTCAATGAAAACCTTCAGCCGCAGCGCGTGGAGCGTGATCCAATATTTAGCGACGACGGCCAGATTCTTTATCGGAACACCATTGATGCGGCTGAGGGAGACACTTTTTATGTCTCCGTGTTGAGCTTGAATGCTGAAGATTGCGGTCATTACCTCTACATGGAGTCCGGTGGAGAGCGTTTTTCTTTTCACGCCATTCATCGACCATGCTACGACTATTCCCGACTTCAACAACCCGATTTTTCGACCAAAAAAGAGGAAGAAGAGGACGTCAGCTTGGAGTTAGCTTTTGATAATGAGAAAGATGAACAGTCAAACCTCGAGCCTGAGCCGGAAGTTGGGTTTGCGGCGCTCCAAACAATCGAAGTGGAAAGTATGGATGATGATTTCATTTCCGTGGGTGATCGTTTGATCTTGAACGAAGTGTTTTTTTACAACAATACATATGCCTTCAAGCCGGGCGCAACGGCCGAACTTGATCAACTGGTGGAATTTTTAAACAGTAACGAAACCGTTGAGGTTGAAATTCAGGGTCATACAGCCAATGACACCGAAGACATCCGGCCCGACCCCAACTTCAAAGGTCAAGGTAAAGAATGGAACTTTAAGGGCACTGCAATGAAGCTGAGTGAGCGTCGAGCAGAAGCTGTGATGGATTATTTGATTGAAAAAGGTATTTCCAAAAAAAGATTGATTGCAGAGGGTTATGGCGATACTCAAAAACGGATTCCCGATGCAAAAACCTTTGACGAGTTTGAAAAAAATATGCGGGTAGAGGCCGTCGTGACTAAGCAATGAGAAATTTACTTTATCTTTTGATTTCAGCCTTTTTTCTCGCTTCTTGCGTTTCTCACAAGCAGGTCACTTATTTCAATGACTTGCAAGATGTGATGACAGGAGAGCTGAATATTCCCAATGCGCCTTCATCTGTTTTGAAAAAGGGAGATTTGGTGGAAGTGCAAATTTCGAGCATTAGCTTGGAGACAAATGCCTATTTCCAAAAAGACCAAAGCTCATCCGATGAAGGCTTTGGAGGAAACCTTTACCAAATAGATGAAGAGGGGTTTATTCACCTACCGCTAGTCGGAAAGATTGAAATAACAGGCTTATCCAAAGAAGAAGCCAGGTCGACCATCGAAGCTGCATTGCTGGAATACGTTCAAAAACCCAGTGTAAACCTGCGCATAGCCGATTACAAAATTACCGTACTCGGAGAAGTCAATTCTCCCGGCGTTTACAAAATACCCACCGGCGATGCCACCCTTTTGGAAGCTTTAGGTTATGCCGGCGACTTAACCGTCTACGGCGTGAGGGCAAATGTGCTTCTCATTCGCGACAATGGTGTCGAAAAAAGCTTTCATCGACTCAATTTGAATGACTCCGGCGTTTTGGAAAGTGAGCATTTTTACCTCCAAAACAACGATGTGATTTACGTGCAACCAACCAAAGGTCTCACTTCAAAAGACGACAACATCTACCGAATATTGCCACTGGTGATTAGTTCTCTCACATTTATTGCTGTCGTAATAAGCTTGAATCAATAAAGAATGGCCTCGGACAATTTGAACAAACCCGAAAGAGCAGAGAAAGATTTCGATTTGAAATCCTTCTTCTTCAGGTACCTCAAGTATTGGTTCTGGTTTCCGTTATGTTTGATGTTGGCTTTAGTGGCGGCGCGGTATTACAATTGGTATACAAATCCCGTTTACGCCGTTACCGCCAAGCTGATGGTAAAGGACGAAAACGTAGCCAAAGACCAGTTTCTGCGTCAGCTTGATGTGGAAACGCCTGCCAAAAATATTGAAAATGAAATCGAAATTCTTCGTTCTCACAGCCTTTTGGCAAAAACGTTGAATGAACTCGAATTTGAAGTTTCCTACTTTTTGGTAGGAGATGTGAAAGTCTCGGAAGTTTATAAAGACAGTCCGTTTCGGGTAGAAATTACCGATGTAGAATACGCCGCCTATTCACAGTCTTTTCATATAGAATTGTTGAATAATGAAGAGTTTCTTTTCAGCTATTTATTGAATGACGAAGAGGCAGAGTTCACTCAAAGGTTCGGTGAACAATTCGATTTTGGGCTAGGTGAAATTACCCTTTTCAAAAGAGATATATTTCCATCTGAGGATTTGAATAATCCGGAGTTCGACAAGCGATTGTTCAGGATTCGATTCAATACCATCAATGGTAACCAAAACAAGTACTTATCGAGATTGTCGGTGGCACTCGCTCGTTCGCAAAGCACCATTCTGCAGCTTTACCTCGAAGATGAGGTGCCGCAAAAGGGCTTGGACTTCCTGAATGCACATATACGTGTGTACCTTCAAAACGACGTGGATTTGAAGAACAAAGCAGCTTCCCGAACGGCTGAATTTCTGGATTTGCAACTCGAAGACATTACCGAAGATCTCGAAAGCATCGAAATAAATCGCGAACGTTACAAAGCATCCAAAGGAATAATTGATTTGGAATCCGAATCGCAAATTGTCTTGGAAAGCATTAAAGATTTGGATGCCAAAAAGGCCATAACCGAGTCTAAGCTCGGGCTGATTCGCCAATTGCGAGATTACGTGAAAGAAAATGTCGACGTCCGTGATTTGGCCCCGGCAGCATTGGACATTAATGATCCGCTATTAATAAAGCTGATCAACAAATTGAGCGAATTGCAGAGCCAGCGTGAGATTGAAATCAATAAGAGCACGGTTGTCAACCCCAATGTGATACCCATCAATGCGGAGATTGAATTGACTCGATCTTCACTATTTGAGAATATTCTCAACATCGAGAAAGGCCTGGAGCGACAGCTGGCTGAAGTGGATGCATCGCTCAGAACTTATCAAAGCAGAATAAAAAGAATCCCAACCACAGAAAGAGAACTATTGGAGATCGAACGGCGATTCAGAATTCAAGAAAGTCTTTACCTCTTTCTTTTGCAAAAAAGAGCAGAGTTGTCCATATCACTAGCAGCTACCGATAGCGATACCCGAGTGGTGGATTCTCCCAGAGTGATTCCCGGCCCGATCTCTCCCGTACCCCAACGCGCCTATTCTATCGCTATTCTTCTGGGTTTGTTCATTCCTGTACTCATTATCTTCTTGGTAGAAAATTTGAATGACAAGATCAATGACCTCGGCAGTTTGAAGCGGTTAACACCTATTCCTATCATTGGAGTTGTACGTTTCAATAAGCACAATTCGGCTCTGGTCGCACTGCAAAAACCACGTTCCAGCATCGCTGAGGAGTACCGCAGTATTCGAACCAATCTGAACTTCTTTCATTCCGAGGCAGGTGCCGATGTAATCATGGTCACATCATCCATTGGCACGGAAGGAAAGACCTTTACGGCCATGAATCTCGCTTCCATTATGGCGTCCACCGGATCAAAAGTTGTTTTGATAGGACTGGACCTTCGCAAGCCTCGAATAGTCGACGATTTTGATATCGAAAATAAAATAGGTTGCAGTAATTACCTCAGCGGAAATGCCTCGATTGACGATATAGTCGTACCGTCTGGTTATTCTGACAACTTGTATATCGCTCCATCAGGCCCTACTCCTCCAAATCCTTCCGAGCTGATCGTCTCCGATCGAATGCCAAGGCTTATCGAAGAGTTAAGTGCTCGATTCGATAAGATCATAATCGATACGCCCCCCATCGGACTGGTTTCAGACGGACTGCAAATCAGCGAATATGCCAATGCGACGGTTTTTGTGGTTAGAGAAGGCGTAACGCGAAAAGCACATTTGGCGCAAGCCAATGAAATGTTCGAAAAAGGAAGACTGAAGCATCCTACACTCGTATTCAATGCCGTCCAGCGCAGCAGAAAATCTTATTCCTACGGTGGGGCATACGGCTATGGGTATGGCTACGGCTACCAAACGGACTACGGAAATTACTTCGACGAACAAGAAGAAAGTTCGACATCAAGGTGGAATCCATTCCGTCGCAATGGTTAAAGGGCTTCTTGCTCGCATAAGGTCTACCTCTGATCACAGAGGTAAACAAATCCTCAAAAATATTCTTTGGTCAGCGGGTCTGAAAGGGATAAATGCCCTAATCAGCTTCATAATCGTGCCGCTCTACCTCAGCCTGCTCACCGAGCTGAGCTTTGGGATTTGGCTTACCGTAAGCGCCGTTCTTCAATGGTTTAACTTCTTTGATTTGGGCATCGGAAACGGCTTGAGAAACAAGCTGGCGGAGGCTCTTGCCGAAAAAAATGACCAACTCGGAAGGATCTACGTCAGCACTACCTACGCTTTGGTTTCCTGTGTAGCGGTCGGCATGATCATCCTCTTTTTTATCGCCAATTTCTTTTTTGACTGGGCTGAGGTTTTTGAAGCGCCCGCAAATTTAGCCGCGGATGTAAACGAAATGGTGGTGATCCTTTTTTGCCTTTTCGTTCCGCAATTTGTGGCGCAATTGATCAAGATGATCGTCACCGCCGACCAGCGGCCTGCCCTTTCCAACCTGATGAATACCTTGGTCAATGTCCTCCAGCTGGCAGGCGTTTATTTGCTGAGTCAAAACGGAACGGGTTCCCTCGTGAATTTAGCTTGGGTGATCGCGGGTATCAATCTCGTCATTCCGTTAATGGCAAGTTTTTATCTGTTTTCCTCGCGCTACCGCAATCTCAAGCCTTCGTTTTCTCATGTAGATTTCAGCTATTCCAATTCACTGTTGGGTCTCGGTGCTACTTTTTTTCTCCTTCAAGGCGCAGCGCTTGTGGTCTTTATGACCGATAATTTAATCATCACCAAAGTACTCGGCCCCGAGGAAGTGCCCGCCTACAATATTTCCTATCGCTACTTCAATCTGGCCTTGGTATTCTTCGGTTTGGTTACCACACCCTTCTGGTCGGCCTTCACCGATGCCTTCGTGAAACAAGACTTTGGTTGGATAAAAAAGATGCTCAAAAGGTTGCTCTTGCTCTGGCTGGCCATGGCGGCAGGCGTGGTAATCTTAATCCTGTTGGCTCCCTATGTCTACGATTTTTGGATCGGTGATGAGGTGCAAATTTCACCTGTCCTCAATTGGTGCATGGGGGCATGGGTTGTCCTCTCGGCTTTGCTCAGCATTTTCGGAACTTTTTTGAGTGGAGTGGGCAAACTCAAAGTCTCCCTTTTTCACGCCGTGCTTGTAATGGTCATCAATATCCCTCTCTCCATTTGGTTGGCACAATTTTCCGTATTGGGAAGTGCGGGGGTTATTCTGGCGAGTGCTATCGGCGCCTCTTTTCGCTTGTTTTTCCAACCCTATCAGACCCTGCTCATTTTGCGAAAGCGTGCCAAGGGAATCTGGAACCGCTAGATTTTCGTTGTGTAGTGTTTTCCAAAACTTTCGCTGTCTTTCAAACCCGACACCATTTCCGTCAGGATTGAATTGTCTTCCAGAAAATGATCCTTAATTTTCTTTCGCAACAAAGGAGCAAAGTGAAATTTCGATTTTCCGCTAATGCGGTGCTCAATGGCTTGGACGTTTTTTCTGAAAATTTTCTTTCCCGTTCCCGACCTTTCGAAGATCTCTTTCAAGCTATTCGTTCTGCGCAAGTATTCTAGCTGTCGAGCGCTCAGGCTGCTGTTTTTCCTCTTGCCAAAGTCGATTTCTACGGTCAGATTTAAATCGAGCTTTTCGCAAAATCGCTCGATGAAATCAATCGGATTTGAGGTGAAATCCTCGTAGAGAAACACGTGTACTTTTTCAAACTGCTCCTGATAGATGCGCAAAAGTGAAGTGTAGAAATACTGCTCGGTTTGTTCTACGGCAGAAAAGGTCGGAAAAAGAGGGTTGGCAGGAGCCGAAGCTTCGTCATCAAATTGGATAAACTCCTCGGGCTTGGCCGTATGGCCCGAATAAACCCCAATCGAGTATAGCGACTCCAAAAGATCAGCTTGGTTTCGGAGAAAGAGAATAATCTCTCCATTCGGAAAGAGCCTTTTCAATCGCTTTGCATTTCGCGTGCGATTGGTCGATACCATATACAGCGACTGTCCCACGAATAGTTCGTTGGATACGATCAGGCTTCCTGCGGTTTCTTTCTTAAGGCTTTCGCCAATGGCGCTTTCGTCGTAGCGGCTTTCGTCTTGATACAGCAATCGCTGAAAGGCCTCACTGTATTGGGTTTGGTTGACGCCAAGGTTGGTGAACCCTTCCACGTTGGGAAATACCTCATGTTGAAAGAAGGTACTGGCCGTCCGCGGCATTCCGATGTGTAAAAGCGTTCGATTCACGCTCAAATCTAATCATTTCCCGCGGCTGAAAATGTATCTTTGAGCCATGCGGAATGCAACCATCGTGCTTACGGCGACCATCCGTCCCAATGTAGATTTTGTGACTCGAGCCGATGTGGATCAGCGGATTCAAGATTACGCCAATTGCATTTCCTTTTATTTGGACAATACTTCGCAGCCCATCGTCTTCGCCGAAAATTCGGGATTCGACCCCGACGAATCTGCACTTTTAAAGCCCTTACTCGATCACGAACGTTTTCATTGGCAGTCCATTCAGCCGCACTCGGATTTTTCCAAAGGCAAAGGGTTTCAAGAGTTTTACACCCTCGATCAATTGGTTGAAAGTGGCCTTTGTGGAGACTACTTTGTGAAGGTCACCGGTCGCTACTTGGTCAGGAATGCCCCTTCGCTTATCGCAAAAATGAATGCTCCTTTCCACATCGATTTGCACCGAAGTATGAAAGTGGCCATTACGGGATTTTTCGGAGTGGAAACGCAGTTTTATCGGGATCACCTTTTCGGGAAATACAGCGAATCCAACGATGCTGAAGGGCGCTTTATTGAGCATGTCGTTTACGAGACCATTCGCGATCGGCATCTCTCAAAAAAGGTCAAGCTTCTTCCAGAGAATGCCCTCTACGAAGGCGTATCCGGAAGTCATGGGAATAGCATGGCGCGCAACCCTTACAAGATGAAATTGCGCTCCGTCGAACGATCCATCAATCGAACTTTCGGCATCAATAAATTCCTCATCGAGTATTGATGCGCTGGGTCACTTACTTCCCCAAATTCGAACGAATTCATCTCACAAAAGATGTCGGGTTGATTCCGTTTTACGCCAATCAGCACGGCTACGAATCCACCCTTCTCGGTCACTCGGATGAAGCTCTTACCATTCCCGATGAGGTGGAAGGTTTGAAGCTTGAACTTCTCGAAGAAAAGCGTCAGCTCTTTTTTCTCGATCGGGCATTTTTGGATTGGCTGAAAGCCAATGCCAAATCAGTGGATGTTCTGCATCTCTTTCACCTCAGTCGGGACAGTATTTTTTACGGAGCTTACTACAAGCGGTTGAACCCGAAGGGCAAACTCTATTTGAAGATGGATGCCTACAATGATCACTTGCTTTCGCGAAAGCGGTACGCCAAAAATCCGATCAAGAACGCTTTGCTGCTGCGCACGGAAAAGGACTTTTTTCGACAGCTCGATTTGGCCACCATCGAAAACAGAGAAGGCTTGGAGTTAGCGGAAAAGACCTATCCCGAGCTTTCACCAAGGCTGGAATACTTGCCGAATGGATGCAATGACGACTACCTGGGTAAGCACTTTTCAGGGCAGCCCGTCAAAGAAAAAATCATTCTCTCCGTCGGCCGATTGGGAAGTTCCGACAAAAACTACGAATTGCTCCTCGCAGCCTTGCCTCTAATAAAACTTCCGGATTGGAAATTCGCGATAGTCGGGCCGATTAGCGACGACTTCCAATTGAAGGTTGACGAATTTTTTAGTGGGCATCCCGAATGGCGTGATCGGATAAGTTTCACCGGATCTATTTCCGACCGAAAGAAACTATACGAGCTCTACTCCAAAGCTTCCGTATTTTTTCTGCCTTCGCGGTTTGAGTCCTTTGGCATTTCCTTCGTGGAAGCGCTCTACTTCGGTGCTTGCCTTATTGGCCATCGAGGAATGTATGCCTACAACGATATCTGTAAAGACGGCGAATTCGGCTGTTTTTTTGAAGATAACGACCCCACCTCATTTGCTGCAGCCATTGAAGAGGCAACTTCAAAATCTTCGGAACGCGACTTCGTCAGCAAGGCAAGTGAACACGGTCAAAACTCTTTTTCCTGGAGCAAGCTCATCGATAAATTAATTGCTAAACTTGGCCATGACTGAGCGCCCCTTTCTGTCTGTTATCACGGTGAGTTTCAATTCGGCGAATACCATCGGCCAAACGCTCGACTCGCTGCAAAAGCAAACCTCGACGGACTTTGAGTCCATCGTCATTGATGGAGGTAGCAACGATGGGACGCAAGACATAGTGAAGTCCTTCGGTGATTTGGTGACCTGTTTCGTTTCTGAAAAGGACGACGGGATTTACGACGCCATGAACAAGGGCATCGAAAAAGCGCGTGGCCAATACCTCGCATTTCTCAATAGCGATGATGCCTATTTTCCCGAAACGGTGGAGTGGGTGAAGGCTTTCGCCAAAAGCACTGAGGCTTCGATCATATACGGCAATCTTCAAAAGGAGAGAGAGTTGGA
>DATFKV010000236.1:0-7092 GCA_035268465.1 Cryomorphaceae bacterium
TCGGGGAAAGAGACCTTGGCCCGGATGAATTACGCACTCGACCAATACGGCGAATAAGCGATTTTATTCTTTCTCTTCCGTCACATTCAAACATGGGTGGATGATGCTTTCGGTGACCTCTGCCGGCCTCTACCCCGTATACGTAAGGCTTAATATTGGTCCTTCCGAGATGATAGAGGTGGATACCATTTAATAAAAGAGATTCCTCCATCTCGCTTTGGGCGGATGAAAACTGTCCTTCGTAAAGCGATATTTGATGCTTTTCATCAACCCCATTGCCTCAGTCCGGCCGTCTCAGAATATTGAAAAAGAGTAAATTCATTGCCTGTTTACGAAACTTACTTACCACGTGATTTTTCCACAGTTATCAACCTGAATGATGAATTTCCGTTTACACTTCACAATTCAGCACACACTCTTCGGTCTTGGTTCAATCCTGAAAAATTTCAGTGCCTGGCATAGCTTCCCTGTCTCCTGTCCTGTCGTGGTTTTTTCACCGACGCGCCCAAACGGATAGCAGTTATGATGGAATCATTTTCTCCCGTTCTAATTTTAGGTCTTCTCTTTTCAGGCGGTTTTTTGCTTGGCCTGGGAGCCGAAAAAATCGGCTTACCACGAATTGTGGGTTACATTTTCATAGGAATTCTCTTTTCAGAAGATGTTTTGGGTGGGTTGTTGCAACTCAATATTTCAAATTGGGCACCGCAAATTACCGATATCGCCCTCGGCATAATAGCCTACATCGTCGGGGCTGAGATCAACTTACACGAACTCAAAAAACAGGGTCGTCCCGTACTCTATTCCGTTGCAGGTCAAACAGTCGGAGTTCTTCTTCTGGTATCTTTCGGACTGTATTTTTCCAACCACTTTTTTCATTTCGTCGATTCCAATCGCCTCTTGGATTTTTTCATTTTCGGAACGATCGCAACGGCCACTGCTCCTGCAACGACCATTGGAATTATTGACGAATACCGTGCAAAGGGGAAATTAACCAATATCATCCTCGGTGTCATTGCCATAGACGACGCTCTAGGTATCGCCCTCTTTGCTTTATTCATAGGCCTCGCGGGGGACGGAAGTCTTGCAGGAAATCTGATGGATGCGGCAGGCGAAATAGCAGGAGCGCTGATTGTCGGCGGAGTCTTGGGCTATGCACTGGGCATGCTCGGAAAAAGGATTAAAATGGAGCAATTGCGGTTGGCAATGATCATCGGATTCATTTTTCTGGGCTATGGAATTTCTGAGCATTTTCATTTTTCAAGCCTTCTTTCCTGCATGATGCTGGGCTTTGTTTCAAAGTCTTTCAATAGCATCAAACAGGCTGACTGGCTTACTCCGCTTGAGCATATCGAAGAGCTTGTTTTCCTGTTTTTCTTTACCCTTGCAGGTGCGTATTTTGAACTCAGCACTTTGATTGATTCGCTAACCATCGTATTGATTTACGTGGTATTGCGCGTCTCTGGAAAATACTTCGGTGCTTACGGCTTCAACCTGATGAGCAATTTGGACAAAAAATTGCAAAAACTCGTGGGGCTCTGTTTGTTTCCTCAAGCGGGAGTGGCCATAGGATTGGCAGTAAAAGCATCGCATGAACCTGCACTTAGCGAAATAAGCGATGTACTTCTGAATACCATTATCGGAACTACCTTGATCTTTGCCATTGCATCGCCTTTCTCAACGCGTTTTGCGCTCAAAAAGGCAAATGAAATAAAGTGAATCCTTCAAGAGACAAACGGCGAAACAAATGCTACAAGCCGAACGGATATGTTTCAGGGGTCTCTGCTTCTGCTTCTTTTATCTGCATGGCATTCAGAGCTTCAGATTGATCGAAAAACAGAAAGACGTCGTAGCGCTTTGGAAGCACAGTGGGCACATAATTTCCATATCGTTCCATACCGGGATCATATACCACTCCTACTGCGCGATGAGGGATGCGGTCCATAAAATCAGGGTTGGATGCGATATCTTCAGAGCGTACGAAAAACTGCCGTCCCGCTTGGTGGCAATAGTCTTCCCAGCTGCCTGATTTTGCTGAAGGGAGTTTCATGCTTTGCATCTCTGCACCCCAAGAGTGTCCCGCCATTACTGAGCCTGAGTGAGAACCAAAACCCATTAAGCAGGTATTCTCTTCGCCGTATTCTTCACGAGCCAATTGTCCGATATTGAATAAGCCCGCATCTTTCATATCGGTATATGACGCATCGCCAATGTGCGTATTGTGCGCCCAGACGATGCCTTTTGCATCCTTTCCATGGAAATGCATAAGCCGTTTCAGCGTGTCCATCATGTGGCGGTCGCGCAAATTCCAGGTAGAGGCTCCTCCCTGAACCATCACCCTGTAATACTCTTCAGCGTTTTTGGCCACTATGGCGTTTTGTTCGGTGCTGAAAGCATGCTCCCGATCAGAATTGTAGTGTGCGGCTTTGTTCCTGATTTCGGTCAACATTTCTCTGACCTCGGCACTGCACCCTTCGGGCACCAATCTCGTTGACAGGGCATACTTTTGCTCATCACCGTGGCGAAAGGGCTCGAAGCACCGCATGGCTTTTTGCGCTGTAGCCAGTGCATTGGGGTCTTCTTTTTTGAGGTAGCCCATTATGGCATCCATCGACTCCCAAAGGCTATAAACATCCAGACCGTAAAACCCCGCACGTTGATCTGCCCGATGGTTTCCATTGTATTTTCGCAGCCACTCGGCCAATTCGTGTACTTCCCAATTGGCCCACATCCAAGACGGCCAGCGAGTAAATTTTTTCAAAACCTCGCGGGCACTATTTCCTGCGTCTTTATAATGCTTCACGTATCGATTGAGCTGATAGCAAGGTGGCCAGTCGCCTTCCACGGCAATAAAATCAAAGTCGTATTCTTCAATCAGTTTTCGTGAAATGCGAGCGCGCCATTTGTAATACTCGTGGGTTCCGTGAGAAGCTTCACCCAGCAGTACTACTTTTTTGTCCTTAATCGACCGGATGAGCTCACCCATTTCTTCCATATTGGAAAAATCCTTCTTTTCAGCTTTGAGAATATCTACAATTGAATTTCTATTCATCGGATGCGTTTTGGTTGAAAATGTCTTGTACTCCATATGCAGAAAGTACGTACATGTGGAAATTCTGAGTGGACTATCCTCTCATAGGAAAGCAGTACTGATATTATGCCATGCTAGCCAAGCACACCTTTCGGAGTAGAAATGAAGAAGAAAATCGACCAGAACAATTCAGTGAAACCACGACTTTTGTATTTTCACGAAATTGAGTTTTCATCCAAAGCCAAAATATGAAATGTCCCGTAGTGAATGAAAATTCAGCGAGAGAGAGAGCGAGCCACAAAAACACTATAGGATTTGTGATTATTAATCGGTTTACAAACCTTTAAGTTTTCTTCTGATCAGGACATAAATTATCAGCATTCACCATCCGTCCACGATGTGACGCCTTCTCTTTCGGCTTCGCAATCGTTTCCATAGGTTTCTCCGTTGCATCCACATACGGGATCAAAATTGGTCGGACAAGCCGCATCAATGATTTGAGACTCATCAATGCATCCGGTGTCTTTCTCGCAAGAAGCAGTGAATATAAGGAGCAAGCAAAAGAATGTGATTTTTTTCATAGGCTCTAAAAATACATTATCTCCATAAATAGACTGAAATCTTGCAGCTGAATGGAGGCATCCGTAAAACCACCGACTTTGAAAAGTGATACTAGAACCCACTTCTTGGCTCTTATTCTTCAAAAGCTTCCCAAGAAGTTTTTATCCAGGCGGCAAAGGTTTCCTTTTCGAGCAGATATAGCCGCTTTCCCAAGCTCAGCGCATCATCCTGTAGGGCGGAACGGCGGAAATTGATCAAGGAATGCATCAGTTCATAGGATTCACGATCGGCGAATTGATCCTTGTCCTTTTCTACCAACTCGGCTAGCATGTACAGATCGCGATCGTCTCCCAGCAAATCGGAGAGGTCGTGAAGCTCGTCTTCCCAAGTGTCCAAGAAATTGGGCCAAATACGGTTTAGCAAGTCGAGTTGATATCGAAGGTACTTTACCCGCTTTCGCCATTCGTGAAAATTGGCCGAATTTGGGTTCTCCCGCGTCTTTTTATATCCCTTACGTCCTCGCTTGTACACGCGCTTGATCGACGGCAAGAGGTCATCAATTGATTCCACCCCAAAGGTCCATTGATCCAATTCGGCGCATTTCTCAGTCAGTTGCTGTTCGAGGGTCTTCAACACCCCTTTGTCACCAATGCTGTCAGAAGCTTTTTGATCCCTTCGCGAAATCAAGTGTTTCCGGTATTGATCAAAGGTCTTTTCATAGAGTTGATCGGTGAAGCGTTCGTAAAGTTGGTCGAGGGCCTCAATGACCGATGTGGCATCACGAAGATCTGCAATTCGTCGTCCTTCATCACGAAAGAAAGCGTTCTCCTCTTTGTAAAAATCAATTTGGTCGCGCACCAAACGCAAAATGGCTCGGTTCTTTTTTAAAGATTTCCGCGTTTCGTGAATGACCTCGTGAGGATCCGTCTTCGCCTTGGCTTTAATAAACTGCAATGATTGCGTGCATTGCTCTTTGATTTTTTCTTTAAGACCTTCAGAAAAATTTTGTTGGGTGGCTATCTTCAAACTCATTAGTATTCAGTTCTATGTTTGTCCTTTCATTCATTTGCCGGTTCATTGGCCGCCATTTCGTTATTCAATTCAGATAGAGCAAGCGAAACAATGCCAGCCCTCCTTGAACCGGAATCACTTCACTCGGTCAGGTATTTATTTTGTGATTCCTACCAATGAGGAAGTAGAGGATTGACCCCAGAATGGGCAGAAATAGTACCACGACTACCCAGATCACCTTGTTGGCTCCGGAGAAATCATTTTTCACAATATCGATTAATGCAATGATGGGAAGCAGCAGCGCAATGATGGCCAGAATGACCAAGACGGTAACTGAAACTTCGGCGAATATATTTAATAGTATCATGACGGATAAAAATCAAATACCCGACCGGGCTGCCGCCCGAGTGGAATGCGGAGCACTCGGTACCGGAGCTATACCTCGATTCCTTCTGTCAATGTTCATGAATTGGCTCTTTTCAACAGTAATCATATCCGTTGCTGCGAACGTTCTGTATGATTAGTCAATTGGGTCCACCTTTTTGGCCAAGCTATACCTCAATAGAAATAGAAAAAGGATCCCAACCGCCAAATAGATGTAGCCGGTTATTCGCCAGCTTTCCAAAAGAAGCAGATTTTGCTCCTGACCAATTTGATTTTCTATAAAAAATTGAGAGCCGTTGATTGAGGCATGAGCTATAGCTAAAACAAAGACGTTGCCCTTTACTTTTATCCATATCCAGGTCAGAATAATGGTGGCTGAAATGGCCACTAAAATCCAAGGCACCACTATATCAGCGCCCATTAACAATATGGGAAAATGCCAAAGTGTCCAGACGATGAAAATGAGCAGCATTGACACCCCGAGCGGAAATCTTTGGGCAAGTTTCGGGAGTAGCCATCCTCGCCAGCCCAGCTCTTCGCCGATACCGATTAGCAAGATCTGGATCAGTAAATGCAAGATGAACAGACCCCAACCATCGGCAAGGATAGCGGATAGACTATCTAGAGATAAGCCACCGATTAGAAAGGAAATGAATGTAATGGAAGTGCCAAGTAGAGGTAGTATCAGCCACCATCCCACATGTCTTTTACGGGGAATTAATTTTTGCAATAAGCATCTGACACCTCTCCCACCACCTATCAGATAGGAAACCGAAATGGCACCTACGGCAGGACCTATTACAATCAGCATTCTCGCTGCATACAAAGAAAGCACATAGGGTAAGTCGGCGCTGAATTGAGTAACCCGAAAGTAAAACGCCCCGCCGATCAAATAGGAAAATCCAAAAGAAAAAAGGATGAAGTTTGTGATTGAGTTTCTATTCACCCACTCTGCGAAAGAGTTTCTACCACTTGAAGGACGTGAAGTTTTATCTGTCAATTTCCAATCAAAATGAGACTACCCCCAACGATCACAATTTTTGCCGGAAGGTCTATGCTTAGTGCATTCTCGAATTCGGCGCAATTTACACATTTGGCCTTTTCTGCCCGCAAAGGAATTGAATCAACACACCGCATAGACCTCTTTTACATAAATCGGTTCCTCACGCCTTGACAATCTCTTTAAAGGTTTGAATCAGCGCGGTAGAAGCCAGTCCCGCTATGAGGACGAGCAACCAATGCTTCATTTCCATGGCTTGCAGCGACAAAATATCGCTCAAGAACGGTACGAAATAAGCGGCGGCCAAACCTGCTGCGCAGAGGGCCAGTGCATACCACACATATTGATTGCGGGTAACTTGGTTTTTAATGAGGTTCTCGTCGTGGTCGCGCATGTTGAACACATTGAGCAACTGTGCAAAGGACAGGGAAAAGAAAGCAATATTGTTGCACAGCTCGAGCGAAACATCCCATTGGTAATAGGCAAAGAAATACGCCCCGACGGCACCAGCGGCAATGAATAGTCCGAAGACGCCCATTACCATCCATCCCCGTCGAGTGATGATTGGCTCTTCGGGGTCTTTTGGCTTCTCTTTCATTACTCCTTCGCGGCCTCGCCCCACACCCAGCGCCAAGGCGGGAAAAACATCCAGAAGAATATTGAGAAAAAGCAGTTGTAGCGGCAAGAGGGGCAATTCATAAAGAACGAGCATAACTGCCGCAATGACCAAGATTTCGCTGAAGTGATACGAAAGCTGGTAGACGACAAATCGTCGAATATTCCCGAAGATGATTCTCCCTTCTCGAATGGCCTCTACAATTGAGGGGAAAGAATCGTCTTTGAGCACCATATCGGCCACTTCCTTGGCTACTTGGGTTCCGCGTTTTCCCATGGCAATGCCGATGTCGGCTTTTTTAAGGGCCGGAGCATCATTCACCCCGTCGCCCGTCATGGCGGCGATTTTTCCCGCTTTTTGATAAGCCGTGATGATGTTGAGCTTTTGCTCGGGATCTACCCGCGCAAAGACATTGGCATGAGCCACCTCTGATGCATCTACATCCTCCTTGAGGTCTTTTCCCACCATGGTGTCGTCTTCGCCGTCCTCGCC
>DATFKV010000237.1:0-2680 GCA_035268465.1 Cryomorphaceae bacterium
GTCGTGATGGTGACTGTGGGGAGATAATCGGAATCCTCTTTTTTTCTTCTTTCGTTGACGGCTTGAAATGCGTTGTTGATCAGATTGAGCAGCACGCGTCCTATGTCTTGCTGTACCACATTTACCTTAGGTAAGTTGGGATCAAAATCGGTTTTGAAATCGGCGTTGAAGCTTTTGTCTTTGGCTCGAAGGCCGTGGTAGGAGAGCTTGAGGTATTCTTCGGCGAGGGCGTTGATGTCGGTCGGTTCTTTCTCGCCCTTTCCGCTGCGGCTGTGGGCGAGCATTCCTTTTACGATGGCGTCGGCGCGCTTGCCATGGTGGGTGATTTTTTCGAGGTTTTGCTTTACATCGCCCAAGATTGCGAGTGCTTCTGATATTTCTTCTTGATGCACTTTTCCTTCTTTATCCGGAGACGCAATATGCTGCGTCTTTACGAGCTCTTCGGTTGCTTCATCAATCAGCTCGTTGCTTACTTCTGAAAAGTTATTGACGAAGTTGAGCGGGTTTTGAATCTCGTGGGCAATTCCCGCGGTGAGTTCTCCGAGGGAGGCCATTTTTTCGGCTTGGATGAGTTGAGATTGGGTGGATTTCAAACTCGAGAGTGTTTCCGTCAGTAATTTATTGTCTTTCTGTTTTGTGCGGAAGCGGTTGAAAACGACACCGGCAAGAATCAATAGCATTATGGCCAAACCAACGGTGAAATTTCTGGTTAAGCTTGCGACTTTATTCTCGTTTTCAAGATTGGCAATGGATAATTCGCGCTCATTCATTTCCTGCTCCAGGTCAAAACTGCTTTTTCTAAAAGCGGCCTGTTCATGGAGCGCGGCTTCTTTCAAATCTATATAGGACCTGTATGCTTCAGCCGCCTTTTCTCCATTTCCTGATTTTTGGTGTAATTCTGCCAGGAGTATATAGTCTTTCAAGACTTCCGTTCGCAAATTAATAACGCGTTCAATGTCCTTTTCGAGAAAATCAATGGCCTCTGTATATTTTCCTTTCGCTTCGCTCAGAAGAGCTAAATAGTAATCAGGGTTGACTGTACCGGCAAATGGAGCAGGTGGAATATTTTCCTTCTCAACCACTTCCCAAGCAGCTTCGAGCAGGTTTTCTGCCTTTTTAAAATCCCCTGTCTTAATGCAATACAAGGCTTCGAGCTGATTCAAAACCACAGGAAATGGCCCACTCAATTCCCTTGAATTGCGCGATCTGGCAATTTCCAGTAATGGAGGAACAGGCTGCAGTGAATCCATAGCTAGGTAAGTCTCAGCAGCACCTTTGGATGCTACAGGTGTCATATCAAAAGTGCTGTCGCTCATTTGAATGACATATGAAAACCGGTCAAGGGCTTTTTCGTACTCGCCTGCTTTCCCAAAGAAGAGACCGAGCACATGGTTATTATTGAGGTATGCAAACCTACCGCGAGGACTATATCCAAAATAAAAATATCTGTCGGTGATAGTTGTATCCATATGACTAATGGATTTTTGCATGTGGTAAATGGATTGATCATGAAGGGCGATTCCCGAGTAAAAACCACCCAGCACATAGTGACAAGTAGCCAATACCGTACTGTCCTTTGCTGATTTTGCAGCTACCAACTGTTCAGAAAAGTATGCAATTCCTTCACCTACTCGATCTGAATTGCGGAAGGGAATGCGCAGAGATCGTAGAAACAGGGTTTTAATGAGCGATGCATTTGGCACTGTCCGGTCAGCTAAATCTGATAAATGGGACTTTCCATAATCGATGGCCCTATCCGTGTCAATCGCGATGAGACTTTCCAAAATAGCGTATTTAACAAAATACGAGAGCTGTATATTCCGACCTTGATTCAATTTCATCGCGGCTTCTTCCAGCAGTACTACTTCTTCATCGCTCAGCTCTAAATTGCGGATTTGAGCAATGGCATTTTCAAACTTGGTCGTATCGAACTCAGTCTTCAATTCTACTTCTGAGAGCAGCTGTAGAACTGAACTGACTTCGCTGCTTTGAGCAAATGTGAGGTTAGCTGAACACGCCATTATTGCGGCTAGCATCGAGACTTTAAAGAGACTTCTCTGTAAGTTTTTCATACCTTAATTTTGAGGCAATTCGATCGTGAATACCGTTCCTTTTCCTACTTCCGATTCCACGTTGAGTTCTCCTCCATGGGCTTTCACGATGTCGTAACTCAAGCTCAATCCCAAGCCCGTACCCTGACCCGTAGGTTTAGTGGTAAAGAAAGGCTGGAAGATTTTGTCTTTGATGGAGTCTGGAATGCCGGGGCCGTTGTCGGAAATAGCGATTAGCTGTTGGCCGTTAGCCGTTAGCTTTGTCGTGATGGTGACTGTGGGGAGATAATCGGAATCCTCTTTTTTTCTTCTTTCGTTGACGGCTTGAAATGAGTTGTTGATCAGATTCAGCAGGACTCGTCCGATATCTTGTGGAACCACATTTACTTTTGGCAAATCGGGATCAAAGTCTGTTTTGAAATCGGCATTGAAGGATTTGTTTTTGGCTCTGAGCCCATGGTACGAGAGTTTGAGGTATTCCTCGGCGAGGGCGTTCAGATCCGTAGGAGATTTCTCTCCTTTACCGCTGCGGCTATGAGCGAGCATGCCTTTTACAATGGCATCGTCGCGCTTTCCGTGGTGGGTGATCTTTTCGAGGTTTTGCTTTACATCGCCCAAGATTGCGAGTG
>DATFKV010000238.1:0-5549 GCA_035268465.1 Cryomorphaceae bacterium
CGTGGGCAAAGCGCAGCAACCCTATTTCCAATGGATCTCCCCCTGTTTGCTCTTCATCATCGGGATTGAATTCAGCGTCATTTCCCAAAACGGATACCTCAAATATCTTTTCGAAAGCTTCTTCAGGAAGGTCTTCGAAACTCACTTTATCCTCACCATCCCATTGGGCTTCCAGTTTCTTATCGCCCAAGTAGAGGGTGTGAACGGTGAGCCGGTTCTCGGTCAGGGTCCCCGTTTTGTCGGTGAGTATCACGTTGGTTTCACCAAGGGTTTCTACCGAGGCCAGCCGTTTGACGATCACGTTGCTGTCGGCCAGGCGGAGCATCCCTTTTGCCAAGGCAATACTCGCCACGATGGGCAAGCCTTCGGGAATGGCGGCAATAACCCATGCGATGGATGTTTGAACAATCTTGTAGAGATCGCGCCCCGCCAGCCAACCCGAAACCGAAAGAATGGCAGCCAAACCTACGATGACCCAGATGAGCTTTTTGGAAAGTGAGGACAATCGGCGATTGAGCGGTATACTCTCTTCTTCAGCGGAACTCACTAATTCCGACACGTTTCCGATTTCCGTATCCATCCCCGTGGCGCTGACCAATCCTTTCCCCTTTCCACTCGAAACGGCCGTACCTTTAAACGCCATGTTTTTGCGATCGGCAGTTTGAGTATCTTTTTCCACAGTTTCCGCTATTTTTTCAACAGGAACCGATTCGCCGGTGAGGGGTGCTTCGTCGATTTGCAATTCCGAGACGTCAAAAAGCCGCATATCGGCAGGCACCAAATTCCCTTCTCCCAATATGACTACATCTCCCGGTACCAGCTCCTCTGCGTCGATCTCTTTCTCTTCTCCATCTCTGAGGACAGTGGCCGTGACCTTGTCCATTTCGTTGAGGGCTTCCATGCTCTTTCGCGCTTGGAACTCCATCCAAAACCCGATACCCGCATTGACGATAAGCACCACTACAATGGCTACTCCTTCGGGAATGTCGCCCATCACAAAAGAGAGCACCGCCGCACCAGCCAAGAGATATACCACCGGGGTTTTAAATTGATCGAGGAGGATTTCCCAAATCGATTTTTGCTTCATCTCAGCGAGCTTGTTGGGCCCGTATTCTTTGAGTAAATCTTGCGCTTCTTTTTGCGAGTGGCCGCTCTCGGGATCTACCCCGGCTTCCTTAAAGAGTTCTTCCGTTTCTTTTGACCAGGCTTCTTTAAAGGTGTGTTCATCCATTCGGAGAGAGATTTGTAGTTGTTTTTATTTGGTTAATCCTCACAGCAAAATAAGAACCATGAAAGTTACCATATACAGCGTAAAAGATTTTGAACGGCCTTTTTTACAAGATTATGGCAAAGATCACGACCTACACCTTATTCCCGAACCGTTGTGCAACGAGAATGCCGACCAAAGTGAGGGAAGCAAGGCGGTGATCACCTTCCCCACCGACACTGTTTCGGATCAGGTAATTGACCAATTGAAATCTCAAGGTATCGATTACCTCATCTCGCGCTCTGCCGGAGTAGACCATATAGAAATCGACCATGCCCATGAACAGGGGATGAAAGTGGCAAATACGCCGGAGTATTCCAATTCGGCTATAGCCGAGCATGCCATAGCCATGATGCTGCTGCTCAACCGCAACCTCATAAAAGCCAACAAAAAGATAGACCGTCACGACTTCAGACTCAAAGGCTTAGTGGGAAAGGAATTGAGTAAACAAACAGTAGGTATTGTAGGAGTGGGTAGCATCGGATCAAAAGTGACGGAGATTCTAAATGGGTTCGGGTCTGAAATACTCCTGTACGATGTGGTCAAAAATGAAGAGCTGGAAAAGAAATATAATGCCCGCTACGTAGAGTTGGAAGAGCTGTGCCGAAACAGTGACATCATCACCATACATGCTCCGCTCAACGATAAAACCAAACATTTGATAGACCGTGAGAAAATTGAACGGATGAAGAATGGGGTTGTCCTCTTAAATCTGAGCCGCGGCGGAATTGTAAAAACAGAAGACCTGATAGAAGCTCTTAAATCCGGAAAGGTGGGCAAGGCGGGGTTGGACGTTTACGAAAATGAGAAAGGACTTTTCTTTTTCGATCACTCGGACGAACCCATCAACGATGAAATGTTTACCTATTTGGAATCAAATGAGAATGTTTTCATAACTGCTCATCAAGCGTTTACCACCGAAACCGCCTTGACCCGAATGACCAAGATGGCCTTCGAAACCTTAGAGAAATGGGAAGATGGTGAGGAGCCCGAGAATACCCTTTAACGATTTGTTTTAGCGGGCCATGGCATATCATTTGCCTCCACGCCTACTTGTGTTTAAATAATTAACTACCTATGAGTCAATATACTTATCCCTTCAGTGAATTAGACAATGAAGACGTCAGCAAAGTAGGAGGAAAAAATGCCTCGTTGGGCGAAATGTTTTCCCAATTAAAATCGGAAGGCATAGAAGTTCCCGACGGCTTTGCCACCTCAGCCGATGCATATTGGGAGTTTCTCGACGAAAACGACCTGCGCGACGAGTTGACCGACCTTCTTTCTGAACTCGATACCAAAGAATTCAAAAACCTCAAGGACATTGGCGGCAGCATACGAAAGAAAATCATGGACGCTTCCATGCCCGAAAATCTCGCTGAGAAAATCAAGGAAGCCTACGCCGATTTAAAGGACCGAACGGAAAATATTTCGGGAGTGGCCGTGAGGAGCAGTGCTACCGCCGAAGACCTCCCCGAAGCCAGTTTTGCCGGGCAGCACGAATCCTTTATGAACATTACGGGAGAGGACGAATTGGTTCACACCGTGCAACGATGCTATGCCTCGCTTTTCACCGACCGGGCCATAAAATACCGAGAGGACAACGGTTTTGAGCACATGAAAGTGGCCCTATCGGCGGGCGTTCAAAAAATGGTGAGAAGTGATCTGGCCTCTGCGGGTGTAGCCTTTACCATCGATCCCGATACGGGATTTGAAAAGGTGATCTTCATCAATGCCAGCTGGGGGCTGGGCGATAATGTGGTGGGCGGAATAGTTCAAGGTGATGCCTACTACGTTTTTAAACGCAATCTACGTGAGGGTGGAAACCCGATCCTTTCCAAAGAAGTCGGGTCCAAGAAGAAGACGATGGTCTACGCTGATGAAGACGATGACGAGACCACGAGAAATGAGGAAACCCCCGAAGAAAAACAAAAGAAATTTTGTTTGACCAATGAAGAGATTGAGACACTTGGTCAATGGTGTCTGGCCATTGAGAAACACTACGACAAACCAATGGACGTGGAATGGGCTAAAGACGGAGAGAGCGATAAACTCTTCATCGTGCAGGCTCGACCTGAGACTGTTCACTCGGCAAAAGACTCGAGTAAGCTCAAGAGTTATTCCATTAAATCGTCAGGGAAAGTACTGACCACCGGAAGCGCAATCGGCGATATGATCGCGGCAGGGAAAGCCAGAATTCTCAGTTCACCCGATGAGTCGGATAAACTCGAGGAGGGAGAAGTATTGGTTACCCAGATCACCAATCCCGACTGGGATCCGGTGATGAAAAAGGCCTCTGCCATCATCACCAACAGCGGAGGGCGCACCAGCCATGCCGCCATAGTAGCTCGCGAATTGGGTGTTGTGGCCATCGTGGGCGCGGAAGATGCCACCGAAAAAATCAAAGACGGGCAGGAAATAACCGTTTCCTGCGCCGAGGGGCAAGTGGGTAAAGTTTACGAGGATATCCTGGAATGGGATGAGGATGAAATCGACTTGGACGAGATCGGCGAGACTGACGTGGAGGTGATGCTTATTTTGGCCAGCCCTCAATCGGGTTACCGCTACGCCAACTACCCGGTAGATGGTGTGGGGCTGCTCCGCTTGGAGTTTGCCATCAACAATTTTATCAAAGCCCATCCCCTGGCCCTGCTCCACTTTGACGAGCTCGAAGACGAGGATGCCAAAAAAGAAATTGCCGACCTAACCGCTGCCTACGAGAGCAAGGAAGAATACTTTATCGAGCGGCTGTCTATGGCCGTGGGAACGATTGCCGCCTCGTTTTATCCCAGAGAAGTAATCGTGAGGATGAGCGATTTTAAAAGCAACGAATATGCCGACCTCTTGGGCGGACGCCAATTTGAACCCGAAGAAGAAAACCCGATGCTCGGTTTTCGTGGTGCCTCGCGCTACTATTCCGAAAAATACCGAGACGGATTCCGCATGGAATGTCTGGCCATGAAAAGGGTGCGCGAAGAGATGAAACTCGACAATGTAAAACTTATGATTCCATTTTGCCGAACCGTTGCCGAGGGTAAGAAGGTATTGGAAACCATGGAAGAATTTGGTTTAAAGCGTGGAGAGAATGGTTTGGAAGTTTACGTGATGGCCGAATTGCCCTCAAATGTGTCGGGCGCAGAGAAATTTGCCGAAATCTTCGATGGATTCTCCATTGGTTCCAACGATCTCACGCAGCTGGTCTTGGGCGTAGAGCGCGACTCGGAACTAGTTAGCGATATATTCGATGAGAATGACGAAGAGGTAAAAGCGGCCATCGCCCAAGTGATTCAAAAAGCGCACAAGGCCAACCGGAAGGTAGGCCTCTGCGGACAAGCGCCCAGTGATTTTCCCGAAATAGCCCGTTTTCTCGTAGAGCAGGAAATCGACAGCATTTCCTTCAATCCTGATGCAGTGGCAAAAGGAATCAAGAACATCGTTGAAGCGGAAAAGAAAAAAGAACACGCCTAAACTCGTGACCTAAATAGATGGATATTGATCAGAAGTTTCATTACCACGCCATTTCCGGAAAGGAAACCGCCGAAAAGCTAAGCACGGACCGTGAAGAAGGACTTTCACATCGGGAAGTCGAAGAGCGAAGGGAGAAATATGGCGAAAACAAATTGCCTGAAAAAGGTCGAAAGACGGCTATTAAAATATTCATCAAGCAATTTAAAGATTTCTTAATACTCATTCTGGCCATAGCTGCGGGTATCTCTTGGTACATCGGCGAAATGGCTGATGTCTATATCATTGCGGGGGTTATTCTTTTCAATGCCATCATGGGTTTTGTGCAGGAATACCGCGCCGAAAAAGCCATTGAGTCAATTAAAGAAATGGTGAAGCACAAGACCACTGTCATCCGCGAGGGTAGCGAGTCAAGGGTAAAAGCATCGGAGGTAGTTCCGGGCGATTTGATTGTGATTTCCGAAGGAGAAGCGGTTCCTGCTGACGCCAAAATACTCAGATCCAAAGACCTGAAAATCATTGAAGCATCGCTCACGGGGGAATCAGTGCCTTCGGAAAAAGAAGCAATGGAAAACGACAAAGAAGCACCGCTGGCCGAGCGGTCCTCCATGATTTTTAAAGGAACGCAGGTGGCCCGTGGACGCGGCAAGGCAATCGTGACGGCTACGGGACTGGAAACCGAGATTGGCTCCATCGCCGGTTCCCTCACTGAGATGGATAAAACATCTTCCGCTTTTCGCGATAAAACTGACCGACTGGCCAAGATTATGGCGGCTTTGGCCGTATCGACCGCCCTGGTTGTTTTCGCAGTGGGGTTCTG
>DATFKV010000239.1:0-4576 GCA_035268465.1 Cryomorphaceae bacterium
AAACCTCATCGTCGGCTATGCAGAACTCAATATCCAAGGCTTGATTTTGGTTCTTTTCAAGGTAGGAAGCTTTCAGAAAAAGAGATTCGAGCAGTTCCTTTCCCGGAAGGGAATCTTCTCGAGCTGAGGTCAGCACTCGTCCCGATGCTTTATCAAAAGCCACTTCGATGGGATCGGCCTGTCCCGAAACCAGTTTGTCTCCAAAACCCTTAACCAAGTGAATCAGTAATTCGTTCGGGTAAACCGGATACGTGGTAAATAACACCCCGCTGTATGCTGCCTCAATTTGCTGCTGAATGATGACGGCGGGTAGGAGTTTTTCAGTAATCTCTTTTTCTCGACGGTAGGTCTTCAGTCGCTCCGACCAAATGCTTTCAGCCACTTTTTGGATGGCTTCCATTAGTTCCGCTTTCGATTTGACGTGCAGCACCGTGTCGAGCATGCCCGGATAGGCATGGCTCTTTCCATCTTCGCCCACGGCCGAAGAGCGAACCGCCAAGGTGGGAAAATCAGCCGAAAGGTCTTTCAACCACTTGTCAATCTTGCGCTCGACCTCAGGCTTACGCCAATCACTTTGGATCTTTTGTGAGATATAGTCAATGCTCATGGCAAAAACATCGGTATCCAAAACCATAAAAGGAGGAACCTTACAGCCTACCCGCTCCAGACGGTAGAGTCCTTCAGCTTTTCCGCCTGCTTTCCCTGATTGCCTTTTATAGGAATTTGCCATCAGCGAATCATTTCAATAATCAAAATCAGATAACTGAACAGCATGTATAGCGATACGGCTTTTTCTCCCTTTCGGAAATGAGTATCCGCAAGTGTCTTTAATCCTTTTCGGTAAACGACCACTACGGCAAAATATACAGCTCCAAGAATGATATAGGTGTAGAGATGCAAGTCCAGATAATGGAAAAGGTAAAAAAGAAAAGCCAAGCCCACAGCCAAGATGCTCAGGATGCCGTGCACGCTATTCTTCAAACCGAGGCTTTTCGAATAGCTGTCTATCGCGGGGCGTTCTGCGGAGGGGGCATGGGTCTTTCGGGCCAATTCGAAACTAAAACCTGCGGTGAGACTAAGAATCATCAGGAGCCAAAGAGCGGGAGAAAAATCACTGCGGTAGGCAAACCAAATCCAACCGATAACGAGTGGCATGACCAGCATATGGCTGATGGCATAGACAGCCAAGCGGGGCCTAAGCCAAGAGCCGATGAAAAATTCATAGCGCATCAGAAAACTATAGGTGAGGGCCGAAAACCAGGCGATGGTACATTGAGAGCCCGAAAACAGAGACCAGCCCAATTCGATCAATGAACCAACCGCCGAAATCACAATGAGTATTGGCAAGCTGATTCCACCGGACTGAAGCACTCGGTGGGGATGATTTTTTGCATCAATGTTGAAATCTTTGATTTCATCCATCACGCGCAAGCGAAAGAAAAAGCTGATGACCACCACGACTCCCCAAAGTTCTGACCAAGTTGGGGACAGACCCTCGGAAGCCACGCTATACACCGCTCCGAAGAGGATGGCGAAGAGAAGCATGTTAACCGGCGGAAAGCGTTCCTGCAGATAAGAAGCCAGTTTGATTCGTTTCATCGGGATAAAAGTAGAAGATTCCATTCAGCTTCGGGACCCGGATGATTCGGAGACGCATTTTATGGCAAAATCCGGAGTAGTTCATCACTTCCCAACTAAAATTTTCTAAAACTCCTAATCTCCACCGAACATCCTAAATTCGCGCCATGAATTTGGTAACCGGTGCTACGGGTATTGTGGGTCTTCGAATTGTCTATGATCTACTGAAGCGAAAACAGCAGGTACGAGCCTTGCAGCGGTCGAGTAGCGACATGGCTTTCGCCGAAAAGGTGCTTCGATTTTACGGCGCTCAGGTCGATGATCTAAAAAACATCCACTGGTTTGAGGGCGATTTGCTCGACATTTTCTCTCTCGAGAAAGCCCTCGAGGGAATCAAGACGGTTTACCATTGCGCCGCGCTGGTTTCTTACGATTCAAAAGATGAGAAAAAACTTTTCCAAATTAACGAAGGCGGCACGAAGAACTTGGTCAATACTTGCCTTACCTCGGAGGTAGACACAATTTGCCACATCAGTTCGGTCGCAGCTCTGGGGGTGGAGAAAGAAGGGTTCACTACGGAAGAATCGCATTGGCAGCGAGATGACAATCGATCGGTATACGGTCTCACGAAATACCTCGCAGAGCGCGAACTATGGCGGGCAGGTGCCGAAGGACTAAATGTAGTGGCGGTAAACCCATCCATCATCCTCGGCCCGTCAAAACCCGATCAAAGCAGTGGCATGTTGCTCAACATTCTGCGAAAAGGGTCTAAGTACTACCCTACGGGCGGCGTGGGATTGGTCGACGTTAGAGATGTATCCGAAGCCTGCATCACCGCGGTAGAAAAAAGAAAATATGGTGAACGGTTTTTACTGAATTCTGAAAACCTTTCTTTCCGAGACCTTCTCAGCTTGGCAGCTGAAATCTTCGGTCAGGAGAAACCGAAGACAAAACTTCCCGACTTTCTCTTGGAATTGGCCTGGCGGTTCGGGTTGATTACGCGATTATTTGGCATCAAAACCATTACCAAAGAAACCGCTCGCAGTGCTCAGCGACAAACGAACTATGAAAGCTCCAAAGCGAAGCATGATTTGGGAATGGAGTTTATCCCCGTCGGCGAAACGCTAGATTGGATTAAAGATTTTTAGCAGTCTTCTCTATTCTTTCATCCCATTGATTTCTGATTGGTTCCTTAACCACTAAAGGATCAAAGCTCGCCAAGAAAATGCGGCAAATTGACGTCTGCGTGCTTCTCTATTCTTAATCGATGCCTGAATTCACTTCAAAGGCTGAAACTTCCTCTGTGAAGCAGCTTTGGTGATGGAATCAACATTCAGGGTATCCATCCGATTTTTCGGCGTATTGTAGATCTTCTTCACCTCCACATCGAGCTTGGAAAGGCTGTCGAGCACTTGCTCGTAAATTAATTCCATTTCTTCGGGGCGCGCCTTGTAATAGTCGTAAGTGGCGTCGAAGTCTTCCTGATCGACGCCATACTTGGAAAAAATATTGGCATACATCGCTTCCATATCAGGGCTCTTCTCCCGCTTAGGACCGAGCTTGTGTATTTTCATGCCTTCTACCAACTGCACATCCACCATCATTTCGGTGAACTTATCTTTATCCAAAATACCTTCGGGGGCCACCTCAGGTGCGGGCTCACTGCAGCCTGAGAGAAACAGCACGAAAGCACAGAACCATACGAATCGACAAGCCATCACTTAAACCGCATTTTTAACACTCCCAGAAATGCCTCGGTGAAAATATTCATACTCATCTTGCTCTGCCCTACCTGCCTGTCGATAAAAGTAATCGGCACTTCTACGATCTTGAAACCACGTCTTATGGTGGCATACTTCATTTCAATTTGAAAGGCATAGCCCACAAATTCAATATCGTCCAGATTAATGGTTTCGAGCACTTCCTTTCGGTAACAAACAAAACCTGCCGTAGCGTCCTTGACCTTGATCCACAAAATCATTCTCACATACAATGAGGCAAAATAAGACATCAACACCCTCGAATAGGGCCAATTGCTCACCTTTCCGTCTTTGGTGTATCGCGAGCCTACACTCATATCGGCACCATCTACGCAGGCTCGGTGAAGCCGCACCAAATCTTTGGGATTGTGTGAAAAATCAGCATCCATCTCGAAGATGTAATCATAACCCTCTTTAAGGGCCCAGCGGAAACCTGCGATGTACGCCGTTCCCAGTCCGGTTTTCTCCTTTCGCTCGAGCAAATGCACCAGCATCGGGTATTGCACTTGCTTCTTCCTCACCAAGTCTGCCGTGCCATCCGGACTGCTGTCATCGACCACCAAGACATGAAAATCAGCATTGAGATTCATCACCGCATCCAGGATGTTCTCAATATTGCCGCACTCATTGTACGTAGGTATGATGACGAGTTTGTGGCTCAAGACAAAATTTTCGGGCTAAGATAAATTAAGTTTGGTATTGAGTATGGAGTATTGGGTATTGAGTATGGAGTATTGGGTATTGAGATTGTCCGTTAGCTGTTAAAAGTCGAGAAATTGAATTTTGTATCAAGAATTGTGACATCAGTATTATGACCGGACTATGTATCTAATTTCAAACTGTCCCAATACTCCATACCCTATACCCAATACTACCTGATAACCATCACCTTCCCCGTGTAAAAACGCTCCTCCAAATTAAAATCCGGTTTTGCCGAAAGGTGCCACTGGTAAAGGTCAGAACGTCCGTAATAACCCGAATTTTTTTCAGAACCGTTCCACTTCTCATTGGGGTCATTTGTTTCAAATACCACCCGACCGTCGCGATTGGTAATCCAGAAACGGTATTCGGCGATATCTATTCTCGAAAGCTGCGGAAAAAACAGATCGTTCAGCCCGTCACCGTCTGGGGTAAAGGCATTGGGGATGTACAGGAAGAAGTCATCGGCAAGGGTCACGCTTTGGCAAATACTGTCGGTACAGCCTTCCGGCGAAATAACCTCGAGACAAACATCGTAG
>DATFKV010000240.1:0-5170 GCA_035268465.1 Cryomorphaceae bacterium
GTATTTTCAAGCATGGAATGTTCCGAATGATGATGGAAGTGCATCACCTAATCTGGCCCCATGGGGTCACCAAAGTGCAAATTATGCAGTCACACAATCAAGCACTACACTTCAATCCGGAGTAACCTACATTGTTAGCGCTCATTATCAAAACAACATGTTGAACAATCCTCCGACCAATGAAGGCTTGAGGCTTTACATCAATGGGATCAAAGAAGATTTCTACACTGATCCGGTTGGCAGGCTTTTTACTCATGGAGGCAGAACGAATATTGGGTGCTCTGAAAACCAATCGTTTTACACCGATGGTCCGTTTAGCAGTAACAACCCTTCTAGATGCTTCAATGGAGATATTGCCGAAATCATTTATTTTAACGAACCGAATACAACGTCAATCACTAGAATGAACGAACCTAGGATTCAAATAATTCACAACTATCTAGCGGCCAAATACGACATAACTACTCCTAGTTCCAACCTCGGACTAAATGAATTTTTTGATAATGCTTTTTCTGATGCTTCTGATGCCACAAATTACTTTGGAAATGAAATGGCTGGAATTGGTCGAGAAAATGGTGAATCTCATGTTGATTCCAGGGGTCTAACTGAAATGCGAATCTCAAGTATTGATTGGGCTGGTTCAAATGATGGTTATTTGGTATGGGGACATAATGGTGAAGAATTGACCAATACTTGGCCATTTTCTTCTGGCGGAGCCTTGCCGAGTGGAATTGAAGAACGATCTGGTAGAGTTTGGAAATTTTTTGAATCCGGAGAAGACATTAACACCATTCAAATTGAAATAGACTTTAGTGCATCGAATAATGCAAATGCAATATTTACAGATAAAAGTATTCTCAGATTACTTATTCATTCAAATGCTGATCCTAGCAATTTTACTAATGCAATAGCATACCCTCCATCTGTCAGTCAATCAACAGGTAATGTGGTCAGGTTTACGGGCATTCCTGTAACTCAAGGTATGTACATCGCCTTAGGAAATACCTCGGACTACTTCGGCACCCCCCTCCCCATCGAACTCCTCTCTTTCAATGCCCAACTAAAAGGTACCTACGTGGAGCTCCGTTGGGAAACCGCTACTGAAATCAATAACGATTACTTCGTGGTAGAGCGAGCCGGCGAAGATTTGAACTGGAAACCTATTTTGACAGTAACAGGGGCAGGGAACTCCAACAGCCACTTGACCTATAGCGATAAAGACAGAGATCCCTTGCAAGGAATATCATACTACAGGCTGAAGCAAGTTGATTTTGACGGTGGTTTCACTTTCAGCGATCCGGTATCCGTTTTTAATCAGGCAATCGTAGAAAGCGAAGACGTCTTTATGTATCCTAATCCATCGGCCTTGGGTAGCGTCTTTTTACGGCTGCCCTTTGTAACGAGAGACTTCCGGACGGATGTGAAGTTATTTGACTTAAAAGGTCGACAGTTAATTAGCCAACGGTTTGACACCAATTCGGATATTTTCGAATTCATTTACGGTGATTTGACTCCGGGCATCTATTTGGTCCATATAAAATCAGAGGCGATTAATGAAACGAAAAAGTTAATTATCGAATAGACGGAAGTGAGTTTATAAACGATTAAAGCCTCATTGATGCCGATGAGGCTTTTGTTTTCTGAAGAAAAATCGTAACAATAGGCACCGGAATTAAGTAAGAAGGGGCAGATAATAGACTAGTTATGAATTCCCTTTTCCTCTCACAGTGGAAGATCGCTCTCTTTTTGACCGTGATTTCTACGTTGTTATACTCAGAAAAAGCAAATGCTCAGTTGGGTCCGGGTGGGGTAAGTAGCGATACTCCTAATTCCGTCAATCCTACCCAAAGTGATGTAAGGCTCTGGCTCGACGCGGGGTCTTTAACCTCTTTGGCAGATGGCGACGATGTGAGTCAATGGGACGACATATCTCCCAGTGCAATCAATGATCAAGCATTTCGACAGAGTTCGGACAACTTTCTTCCACCTTACTTTCGAGATGACCCGAGTGCAACGATTAATGGATATCCCGTTTTAACTTTTGAGGATGGCCGGATGCTGAAGATCAATTCGAGCAACGACCTCAACACCTCCATCCAAACCACCTATGAGCAAACCATAGTCTTTGCCTTCAGAACTTCAGAGGATATCACGTCCAGGCAAGTAATTTGGGAAGAAGGCGGTGCATGGAGAGGTATCAACATCTTCATTTATGACGGCCAAATCTATCTCGGCGCCTATGACAAACAAGCCGACAATGACCCGGGAAGCCCGAACGTTTTACCTTTTGGCTATAGCTACGTGAGGACAGCGATCCAGCCAAACACGACTTATGTACTCTCTCATATTTTCTTCGCTCCGACGGATAACTCCTTAAATGGATACGTTCGCGGATATCAAAACGGGTCATTTTTCGGTACGCTCGAAACGGGAGGTCAGTACAATGCAGGGATAGGCGGAGTTTTTCGTCACCCTGACCCTATTGGAATAGGTGCGGTCAACTCCGATTCTTTTATGGAGACCGGTCCGATTGGAAATCAAACAGGGACCAGAGCTTTCAAAGGAAGGCTCGCTGAAATTTGCTATTACAACCGACTGCTCAACGATGCCGAACGAATTATCGTGGAAAATTATTTGGGAGCGAAGTACTACGCCAACATAATCGTAAATGACCGCTATGAGCACCAAGCGGGATACGGAAAAGGTGTAATCGGTATAGGACAAACTACCAATAGTTCAGCGAACCGCCACACGGTGAGTAAAGGAATCAATATTTTTGAAATTAGCCCCACAAATGAAGGAACCTCGTTCAACAGTCCTAACGAATTCCTATTGGTTGGAAACAATGGCGGCGGACTGAATTTTACAGAAGACAATACTCCCAATGATGAGGGCAGCACCATGAGAACCGAACGCATTTGGAGATTTGATGAGTCAGGTGAAACTGAGACGATCAAGTTTCGATTTTACCCGGGAGATCTGCCGGCGCTCCCCACGGGGTTCACGAAATACGTGCTCATCTTTGATGAAACAAGTCCGAACTTTCCCAATTTTAATACCGCTAACTCTAAAGTGGTGGAGATACTCCCCACGGGCAGTGGCTTTTACGAGGCAGAGACAAACGTACAGGACAATGCATTTATGACCTTAGGGGTTATTAAACCTCAGGTTAGCTTTCGCGATGCTGAATCATTTGCTTTGGAAAGTGATCCGAGTCCTGACAGTACCGTGTTCTTTAATAAAATTTATGCACGACTGAATTACGTGCCCGAATCTCCAGTGACCATAGATTTAGAATACACCGATGGCACTGCCACTCGGGCTGAGGACTACGGATACTTGAATTCTGATGTCGCCAATGGATTTACTTTTCCCCCGGGCGTGCAGGAAATACCGATTAGGATATGGGTAAAAAATGATGCTTTGGCTGAAGACCCGAGTACGGAAAACGTGCTCCTAAATCTTTTGGTTGGTCCCAACACGACATCAGGCATTGGCATTGGAGCCCAAAATCAACATACTTTTACCATTTACGACAATGACCCACCTCCAAAATTGAGCTTCGCCCAAGCAAATAGCTCGGGTCTCGAGAATGCAGGCTCGTTTCAGGTACAAGTAGTGCGGACGGGAAGTACATCAGGAACAGCTACTGCCAGGATTCGAGTCCTTAACACGGGTACTACGGCTACCTCAAATGAGGACTACACCTACCCCGTTTATAAGACTGTTTCTTTTTCGCCTGGTCAATCCGTCGATAGTGTTAGTATAGATTTTATAAACGATCTAATTGACGAAGTTGACGAAAACATCCGAATGCAACTTTACTACATAAGCGGAGCAGGAACAGAAACGAGTTCGATTCTTTTCCACGATATTCAGCTGATTGACGACGACCAGCCGCCAACGGTTGAATTCACCAGTTCGACCTCGCAAAACTTTGAGACCAACGGAACTCCCCGAATTTTGATAGAGCTGGATCAACCCAGTGCCAAAGAGGTAACAATCAACTACACCAAACTTGAGAATTTGGCAACGGCAGCCACATACGGAAATGACTATTCTCTAACCTTTCCAGGTTCAGTGGTCATTGCCCCGGGCGATACCTTGGCCCAACCCGAAAACCTCATCATCATGCAAGACGGCGTTGATGAGGACGATGAGACGATAGAGTTTCAGATCACTTCCGCGGTGAACGCCAATTTGGGCGCCAACATGGATCACGTTTACACGATAAAAGACTATTCCACTTTTGAATGGAAAGGGGCCGGTGGAGTCGGAAAAGACAGCGACAACATCTTTTGGATCGAGGCTGACAGACAATCGGGAGCCCACAACTCTACGCTGCAAACACTCACGAATTTCAGCCCGCAGAACATCAACATAAATCAAGGCACAACAAGCAGACGAGCTAGATTACAAACCACCTCTAATTTGATCAATGGCAAAAAAACCGTAAGATTTGACGGTAACGATGATTACTATACCATTGCGAACAGCGGCTTGATCAATCTGGCCCCAAGTGTAGAGAAGAAATCATACTTCTTAACCTTGAAAACGGGCTCCACGGTAACAGGATGGCATACCCTTTATAAGCAAGGTGGAGGAAGTCGGGGAATTGCCATTTACATCTACAACGGATCAATGTATTTCCATGCTTGGAACAATCCAAATGATGGACCCGAGTCTCCCTGGGGAGCAGGTGCCGGACCGACGAGATATGCCAGATTTGACGGTTTACAGCCGAATACTGACTACATCGTATCCTGTTTGTTTGACAAGGATGCGACTCAAAAATTGCGGATTTATGTAAACGGTCAGCTTGGACAACGCGCCGAAACGGGAACTTGCGGCTTGCTATACTCGCACTCAGGAGCGATAAGCCTTGGCGGAATGAACGGAAGTGCTCTTTACCATGATGGCAGCAGTTCCAGCAATAGAAATTTTAACGGATTCATTGCTGAGATGATTCACTTCACCGATGCACCCATTAGCGAAACCAGAAGAAGAATTCTGGAAAACTACTTTGCTAAAAAGTACGACATTGCTTTAACGACCGGGCAAACTGTAAATTTAGGAACTGGCTATGATCTTGGTGTCGCAGGAATCGGACAACTGAACTCTTCTGCGGGTGAAGTTCATGTTGATTCTCAAGGTAAAAGTATTCTGCGAG
>DATFKV010000241.1:0-5483 GCA_035268465.1 Cryomorphaceae bacterium
TCAACATGAAGTTAACATCTCCATAGGTATCGGTGGAGACCATAAAAACCAACGGAGCTGCCAATATGAAGCTTCCGACGGAAGCGGCTATACCATCCATATTGTCCAGCATGTTTATGGAGTTCATAATACCCACCACCCAAAAAACGGTAAGAACATGGTTCATCCAATCAGTTTCGAATATGGCTATCGATGAACCGGTGAGCACCAAAATAATTCCGCATAGAATCTGAATACTCAGCTTTAGAATGGGTCTCGTATTGTACGCATCGTCCGTCAGCCCCATGAGAAAACCCAATCCGGCACTGAGCAGCAAGCCCGGGATTTGAGGCTCACTAATTACATCTTTATAATCATAGAAAAACAGACACAAACAAAGACTGATCAGAAAGATGATAAAGAAAGAAAGTCCGCCTATGGCAGGCTTGGTCTGAGAGCTCCATCTCACCGTTACTCCTTCTTGGTTTTTCGTTCCCAGGGTTTTCACAAATCTCAGTAATATGCTGTTGATCAACAACGCAAATGCCGTCATCGCAAAGAAGAAGAACGTGTAGAAGACCATGTAGTAAGAACTTTCCTGCATCTTTTAGATCGTAAAAGTATTTCTGAAATCCTCTAGCTTATACGGCGTTTTTTCATCTTTGGTCGAGAGTATGGGATGTTCAAGTTCCCATTCAATTCCAATTTCGGGATCATTCCACTTCAACGATCTTTCGCTGTCGCGGTTATAAAAAGCCGAGCATTTATAACTGAAAATTGTTTGATCTTCCAGGACTACAAATCCGTGAGCAAATCCTTTAGGAACAAAGAATTGCCTTTTGTTTTTTGCCGAGAGAATCACCTTCGCGTATTCGCCAAAAGTAGGTGAGTCTTGACGCAAGTCTACAGCCACGTCAATTACACTCCCTCTTACCACGCGTACCAACTTGTCTTGTGCATCAGGAGGTACTTGGAAATGCAGCCCGCGTAGAACGCCCTTGTTCGACATAGATTCATTGTCTTGAACAAAGTCAACATGAACTCCCGTCGCCTCAAGAAAAGATGTTTGATTGAAGCTTTCCATAAAATAACCCCTCTCGTCTTCAAAGACATCAGGCTCAATGGTTAATAAACCGCTGATATGATTTCGAATGATTTTCATCAGCTGCCAAAAACTTTTTGGACCCAAGTTTTCTTCTCCTTCTTACCGTCTTCGTAGTAGCCATATCCATACCCGTACCCATATCCATACCCGTACCCATACCCGTAGCCATAACTGTAGCCGTATTTGTTTCGATCTACATCTACACAGTTTAGCACGACCGACAAGTTGGGCAAGTTGTTTTCATTGATCAATCGATCGACCATCTGCACGTACTGCTTCTTCGAAAAATCAGCACGGAAGATAAAAATCGGGTGGTCGGCTTCTTTTATCATCGGAATACCGTCGGTGACCAATCCTACGGGAGGGTTATCAATAATGATGGTATCGTACTCTTGTTTCAATTTTTCGATCACCTCTTTCATGCGTTTTCCGATGATCAGTTCGGCGGGGTTTGGGGGTATGGGTCCGGCAGTAATAAAGTCAAGATTATCGACTTTACTATTTTGAACACATTCGTCCAGAGCACTTTTTCCGATGAGGATAGTACTCATTCCCTTGAGGTTATCCACATCAAAACCGATGTGAATCTTTGGTTTCCTCATATCGAGGTCCAGTACGATTACCCGTTGTCCCGAATAGGCTATAATACCCGCCAAATTTATGGCCACAAAAGTTTTTCCTTCACCCGAGGTGGTCGATGTAATGGAGATTACCCGCGGTTGGTTGGGGTTCACTCCATCCCCCATAAATTGAAGATTTGTACGCAAACTGCGGAATGCTTCCGAAATCATGGACTTAGGACTCTTGTCAATCAGCAATTGAGAGGTCGGAATATCTTTTTTGTACTTGGGAATCATTCCAAGTATATTGATGGAGGCGTTGGAAAGTTTGGTGATTTCGCTCAATGAAGTAATGTTGCTGTGCAGAAGATACTTAATCACGATAATGAGCAAGCTCAAAAGCACGGCTGCCAGAATAGCACTGGTTGTGATCAAATTCTTTTTTGGAGAGATGGGCTCATTCGATGAGATCAATCGCTCCAGTACTCTGTTCTCGGGCACGTAGCCCGCTTGAGAGATGCGGTATTCCGTTTTCTTTTCAAGAAGTAACGTGTAGTACTTTTCGTTGATATCGAAAATTCGTTTTAGTCGGGCAAATTCCAGCTCCTTTTTAGGCAGTTCGCTAAAATCGCCTTCGTACTCTTCCAACTTGTCATTGAGGAATGCTTGACGACTTTGTATTTTTTCCAAAGCAGATTCAATACTCTCAATGATGAGTCTCTTCTGGATGTCAATGCTGTAATCAAGTTGTTTCAGTTTGGCGCTGCCTTCTTTCAAATCAAATTGCACTTCTTCTCTGGACACAAGAAGATCTCTCAGACTTTCCAGCATCGAGGCAATTATACCTTCGTATTTGGTACCTGTCAGAATCGGGATTATGTTGTAAACGTCTACATTGGAATCAGTTTCTATAGTCTCCACCACTTGTGAGAGCATACTCTCTTCGAGTTCCAACTCCACCATTTCGTTTTCAAACTCTCTGAAGTAGTCAAAGTACAGACTGGATAGATTATCCAAGTTGGAAATCTTGTTCTCCTTTTTATAAATGTTAAGCAGCAGCTCTGAATCTCTCAGATTTCTATAAACGGTATCGAGTTGACTATCGATAAATCGAATAATGCTCGTGGCACTCTGTTCCCTGTTTTCCAGTTCAAACTTTATGTACTCTTCGGCATGGTTTACCACAAAGTCTCTGGCTATTCCGGGATTGTTATCGCGCAAGCTCAACTCTACCGTTTTGGCGGTGTTGTTGAGAATCTTGATCCCCAGTTGCCTGCTGTACTGATTGGCCAATGTTTGGGCCCTATTCATTTTAAAGTAAAACTCAATCTCACCTTCTTCTACTCGATTAAAGTGGTTGGCATCAATGACCAAAAGCTTATAGGTGAAAAAGTCATTTTGGGCCAGTTGACCCACTCTGTGCGTGTCTCCCAGCTGTACTCCCCGCAGTTCGAGGTGGTAGGTATTGTCCTCCGAAAAACGAACGAATACGGGGGTGTCCATGATGGACGAATCCGTAATTGCCAGCAACTCTATCACAAAAGAAGATGTGGGATAGCGCTGGTCCGTCAGTACTTCTCCCTTTTCGAAATAGGAGATTTCAAGCGGTAGCTTTTTCACGACTCTTTCTACCAAGAGTTTCGACCGCATCAGTTCAATCTCAGCCAGCAAACTATTGTCGTCGTAAAATTGGTTGACATTCAATACCCGCTTGGCATTGTCGCTATTGCTCAGCTGAAGAACCGTTCTGGCCTCGTAAACAGGAGCCGTATATCTGAGAAAAATATAAGAACCTGCAATGGCAAGTGAGACAAAAATGACCACGAGATAAAGGTTCTTTCGGAGTATGTGAAGAAAAAGCCCGAGCTCAAATTCATTACTGAAATTGGTGAGTCGCTCTTTGTAACTTTCAAAGCTACTGTTGATCTGCGATATGTCCTCTCCGTACATTCTCTATTGAGTGTTCAGAATGGTAATCAGTAAGGCTGCCGTAGTGATCAGAGTGACGATCGGGGCGATCTCTTGAACGATCTCTCGCGCGATCAGTGGCAATGGTTCAACATAGATGATGTCGTTGGCTTGTACGATCATATCGGCCTCTTCGATTCCTTCAATGGTGCTCAAATCAATCAAATACACTTCTCTTTTTCCGGTAGTCCGATTTTCGCGAAAAAGTTTTATCTGACTGGCATTACCTCTGTTGTCTACACCGCCGGCCATAGCCAGAGCTTCCATTAATGTGGTGTTGGCATTTACCAGTGTGATCACCTGCGCCGTTCCGCCTGCTCCGGGAGATATGACTACTCGATTGTTCTGTACCTGTAACATGACAAAAGGCTCGTTGTAGTATACGGAATACATCTCCTCCAGTTTGCTTTCCGCTTCTCTGATCGAAAGCCCATCCAGCCGAACCCGACCAAGAACGGGTAATTTCACCGTGCCGTCTTCATTCACCAAATAAGAAATTTGGTTTCGTTGACCCATGATATTTTGGTTGTTCTGACCACCTCCGCCCAAAATTCCATTTCCGATGGATTGCTCAACCAAAATATGGCCATTTCCCGTAAAGAAATTAAAGGTCAGTAAATTATTTGGCGCAATAACCACCTCTGCCTTCGTAGAATCGGGAATTTCGTCAAACGTATAGTCTGTCGGGGTCTTAAATAATAGGTCTTTGTTGATCGTGCAACTGCCTAAAGCAAAAGAAACTAGAACTAATAAGAGAATTCTCCTCATGCGGAATTTATTCACGCTATTTTAAGTTTCGAAAGTATTAAAATTATGCCAATAGCCGCTCGTAAAGTGCAGCAACATCACGGGCTAAACGCTCGTAGTGAAACTTATCTTTTACAAATGACCAACCTCGCTCCCCAAGTGCTCTCCTGAGAGCGTCATCCGAAGCGAGTTTTAATAAGTTCTGCCGGAAGTCCTCCGCGTTATTCGGATCGCTCAGCAAGGCGGTTTCGCCGGGAATTACCACGTCCTCAATTCCGCCCACGCGCGTACTTACAATCGCTCTATTGCCTGCCTGCGCTTCAATTAAACTCACCGGAGTCCCTTCATTTTTTGACGTCAATGCTATAATATCAGAACCGGAGTTCACAAAGTCGACATTTTTTACCCAAGAGGTAAAGTAGATGTCTACGTCGTCTTCAGAGTCGCTGCTGTACGTGAGTCCGATTTCCGTGCAATAATTTTCTAAGTGCGTCCGAGATTCTCCATCTCCTACGATGAATCCTTTGATTCTTTTGCTCATTCTTTCTTTCACCCATTTGATCGAATCGAGAAAAAGCTCGTGATTTTTAATGGGCACCAATCTCCCAACGATCGATACCGCAATATCGTCTTCAGCCAGTGAGAATTCTTCTCTGAATACTTCTCTCTTTTTTGCTATTCCATCTTGAAAGCGATTCAAATCAAAGCCCAGTGGAATCACCTCAATTTTTTCTGCAGGACAGATTTCATGATCCAGTGAAAGTTCCTCTTTTTGCTTTTCGCTTATGGCTATAATGCGGGTACTTACTTTGGCCAGTTTTCGCTCCAAGGTTTTGTAAAACTTGGTTTTAGCGGGGTTGAAATACGAGTGGAATACATGTCCGTGAAAGGTGTGGATGATAACGGGTACGTCCATCTGATGAGCTGCCCATCTACCCAATGCACCCGGTTTGGAAGCATGGGTGTGAACGATGTCAGGCTTAAATTCAGCAATGATGTTTTTAATTTTGCGGTAGGCTGCGGCATCATTGAAGACATTTATTTCGCGTCGCATTTCCTGTAGCACCGTAGGAGTGATGCCCAGATTTTCTACAATAAATTGAGAACTATCCTCGGTTTCATCT
>DATFKV010000242.1:0-4450 GCA_035268465.1 Cryomorphaceae bacterium
AGGGGAGTAGGGAATTTGCCCAAAGGCACGTTGTACCATGAAGAATCGATCAAGTGATTTGCCATGGCACGCAATCCGTAGGTGCGCTTCTCGGAAGCTTCACCAAGCTCGATCAAAATTTGCGAAGTGTCCAAGGGCATAATCCATAATGCGGTATCGCTTACCTGATGCTCCACATTTCCGATCAGGTCGAATTTCAGCTCCTTTGGGTTAAGTTTATTATTTCCCTGTTTGAAATAATAGACCGACCAGTCGAAGGTTTGCAGGTAATCTCGTTGGGCAACCAACTTAATTTCTTTAGCGACTTTCTGCTCGGCTGAGCAGCTGAGAAGGACAAGTAGAATGAGGAGTGCAATCAGCTGTTTCATGGCCTGTTTTTGACAACAAGATAGAGAATGATCACTTTAATCCGTCACCAACATTTTACCAATCGATCAGGCTGATCCCAATCCCAAATGTGTTTTGATAATGTCGGTAGTCGATCATCGTTTCTCCATAGCCGGAGAAATACTGCAAGTGACCGCGAAGGTTTCCATTGATCGGGAAAATATAATTTAGTTCAATGCTACCTCGCTTCAATCGATTAAACGGATGCTTACCTACGGCATAAAGCATATGATCTCCGAAAGCATGAATGACCGTCAGTTCTGCCCGCCCGATGTAATCGTCGGCGTCGGGGTTGTCCTCGGTTCTACCTTTTACCACGTACCATGGCCTGAAGATGACCTGCCAGCCGTCTTTCTCCATCGCGAAATGAAAAATTATGCGGTTCCAGCTTCTGGAGAGAGGCAGCGTTTGTCCATTTGATTCGTGGTTAAAAGATACACCCGCCATTTTCGCTCTGAATCCAAGGAGCTTGAAATCAAGTGGATAATTAAAGATAACTTCGGGCTCGTAATTTATTTCTCTGAAAGGTCGGGATCTGGCACGATTGTATACCTGCCACGCTGCCAGCTGGGTATACCCCACCCAGATATCTCCTTTATTATTAAAAAGGCCCTGAGCAATTTTCGTTTTCAGGCTGATTTGAAATTTAGACTCCACCACATCTAAGTCGATGGGCTGGTCCAGGGTGAAATCAGCGTTTTTTCCCGAAGGCTGCTGATTGGGGCTGCTCGACCACCGACCTAGTAAGACATATATCGGTTGGTAAGGTTCAAGCCGAAAGGTTTGTCGATCCGTGCTGTCCACCAAATCCCACCTTTGGTCGAGGCTACGTATCTCTCCGTTCAAATCCCACTGAGGAAAAATTTGTGCAAAGGATGTGATTGATGCACAAAAAACCAGGGAAAAAAGTATTGGAAAATTTAGAATAAAGTGCTCTTTCCGAAATCCGGTGGTCATTGTCATGCGTAGATATTACAATAAATGGTAAGAACAGGTGAAATAAGCTGTTCGCGATTTTTGGTTGTTTTGTTTTAAAAGGAGGGCCGTGGTGGTCCTTTTTTTTACCAAGTCTTTACAAGGCTCACTATCCTATCATGAATCAAGCCATTATCGCAAACCAGCGTGTGCCAACAGTTAATGACCTCTTATAACCATTCAGGTCTATACTATTTCAATTAACTTTCAATTTCGTTTATCAAAACATTTATCTCTTTCTTCAATAGAATTAGATGAGTAGTAAGAATGGATTTGATATTCTCATCTGAAATATTGTCGTAGGCGTGGATGATTTGATTTCGCAGTCCGATAATGGCAACAGAACCGGTAATTCGATCTTTGAATGATTCATCCTTTTTGACAATTCTGTTCATTGCTTCACCTACGATTTCCAAATTTCGTTCTACAGCTCTCTTCATCATAAGATTACCATCGTATTCAGAAAAGTCTTCCTCGCTATTCGGAAAATAACTTTCGATTTCCTCTATTGATAACTTGATATCATATAGCCATTTTAAGACCTTCTCATCCATAAATCAATTCTTTAGAATTGTTTATTGATTTGATTAGAATTGGGTTTTTCAGAGCTTGCTCTTCCAAGAGATCTATATCTCTTTTCAACAATTTTTTGAGCCGGTTCTTAAAACCCATGTAATTGTCAAAATAAAGCGATAAATCTATCGGTTTGAATTTGACCAGAAAATCCAGATCACTGGTATCAGAATAATCAGGACGGAGAGCTGAGCCAAATAAATACAATCTCTCCACATGATGAGATTTGCAAAGCTCTTTTACTTGGTCTAGATGAGTTGCGACTTCGTCCATAAATCAAATTTAGCGAAAAAATCACCGAGAGTGACTTATATTAAGGAGGGCTCAATCATTCCTAATCACCACTCCTTCACCAGCTCCACCAACTCATCGTGCATCAAGCCGTTGTCGCAAACCAGCGTGCTGCCAAACAGGTAGTTGTCCTTTCCGTAAAAATCGGAGACTTTCCCGCCCGCCTCTTCGATAATGATCGCTCCTGCGGCTACATCCCAAGCATTGAGACCATATTCGTAAAAACCTTCGAATCGGCCGCAAGCCACGTAGGCCATGTCTACGGCAGCCGCGCCCAGACGGCGAATGCCACGAGATTTTGAATTCACTTCGGCCAGGATTTTCAGATATTCCATCTGCCTGCCTTTATTGTTGTAGGGGAAGCCGGTGGCTAACAGAGCAAGGCCCATGTCCTTCTGACCGGAAACTTTGATGGGGTTGTCATTCAAGAAAGCTCCCAAGCCTTTGGCAGCGCTGAAGCATTCATCGCGTTCTGGATCGTAGATGACACCCAACAAAATTTCGCCCTCTTTCCACAGGGCTACGCTGGTGCAATAACAGGGAATTCCAAACAGGTAATTGGTCGTACCGTCCAGCGGATCGATAATCCAATTGTATTTCTCGGCGCGCTCACCCGTTCCCTCTTCGGCGATGTATCCCGCCTCTGGCAATACATTGCGAAGGAATTCCACGAAACGCCGCTCGGCTTCCTTATCAGCGCGGGATACCAAGTCGTTCTTTCCGCTCTTCATCTCAATCTCGGAGGCTTTAATGCTCTCTCGCTCGTCTCTCAAGAACTTACCCGTCTCAATGCTAATTTCAATGACCTGTTTCAGAAGTTCTTTAAGCATGAATCGGTTCTTTTAAGAGTTCCACCTTCACCAATCCATCTCGATCGATTTCGGTTAGTTTCACGGTTTGGACCGTATTGATCAGACTTTCGTCAAACGGAATTTTCACTTTGACATAATTCTCGGTGAAGCCGTTCATCATTCCCGAATCTTCTTCCGCTTCGACCAATACTTCTCGTGTCGTTCCAATCTGTTCTTGATAGAAGGCCTTTTTCTTTTTGTGACTCAATACGCGCAGCATTTTGGTGCGCTCGTACCGAATCTCTTTCGGGATAACCTCTTCCAAGCGAACCGCCGTCGTGTTGGCCCTTTCCGAATAGGTAAAGGCGTGAAGGTAACTCACGGGAAGGTCTTTCAGAAAGTTATAAGTCACCTGAAATTCCTCCTCGGTTTCGCCGGGAAAGCCGGTAATCACGTCAACACCAATGCAGGCATCGGGCATCAATGCCTTTATTTTTTCTACCCGCTCTCGGTACAGATCGCTACGGTACCGGCGGCGCATGGCCTGCAGTATTCTGTCAGATCCCGATTGAAGCGGAATGTGGAAATGCGGAACGAACTTCTTGCTCGCTGCCACGAATTCGATGATTTCGTCATTTAGCAAATTGGGCTCGATGCTCGAAATTCTGAATCGTTCAATTCCTTCGACTTGATCCAGTTGTCGCACCAAGTCCAAAAAGCTTTCATCGGTGCCGTTTCCGAAATCTCCGATGTTGACTCCAGTCAGCACCACTTCTTTGGCACCAGCCTCAGCTGCTTCTCTTGCTACTTTCAAGGTTTCTTCAATCGAGGCACTTCTAGACCTGCCTCGAGCCAATGGAATGGTGCAAAAAGCGCAAAAGTAATTGCAGCCATCTTGAACTTTCAGAAATGTTCGGGTACGGTCATTGGATGAAAATCCGGGGATGAATTCCTTCGTGTGCTTGATCGCTCTGGCAGCAGTTTGTCCTTTTTCGGCTATCTCTTCGCGTTCCAGATATTCTGCGACATTGAACTTTTCTTCGGCACCCAAAACCAAATTAACTCCGGGGATTTCGGCGATTTCGGCAGGCTTTAACTGGGCGTAGCAACCGATTACGATCACCACTGCTTCAGGATTAATTCGCAAAGCTTTTCTCACCACCGACCGACATTTCTTATCGGCATTGTCCGTCACCGAACACGTATTGATGATAAACACGTCGGGATCATCCTCGAACGCCACGCGTCCATAACCTGCATCCTGCAGCTGACGTGCGATGGTGCTGGTTTCAGAAAAATTGAGCTTACAGCCCAGCGTGTAAAAAGCTACCTTCTTGAATTGAAGCATGCCGCAAAGGTACGATGGTTTTCACATTTGGGAAATGAAGGAGACCATGTTTCCATTATATTTGCTGGCCTATGAGGAATGTACT
>DATFKV010000243.1:0-4670 GCA_035268465.1 Cryomorphaceae bacterium
AATGAAAAGAAGGATAATACTCTTTTTCGATTCTTTCCATTTCAGGAGAAACCGGGACTCTCACTAAGTACACTTCGCCGAACTCGTTGAAATAGGATACCATTTCTTCCAAAGCCTTCCAACGTTCGGTGGAAGGCTTCATTTTTTGGATCAGCTCCAGGTAGTTTTTGACCTTATCTTCGGTGTTTTCTTTGAAATACGCCGTGTCAAAAGGTATTTCTATTTCGAGCCAGCCGTCGTCGTGTAGGTAGATGGCATAGGGTCGGGGCTTTATTCCCGTAAGGGTTCGAAGATCTTCCGAATAATTTCTGATGATGTATTCAAAATTGGGTTCCGCTTCAACAAACCACATGTTCGAAGGAGGGGTTGAGCATTCTTCAAAGATCTCTTCATCTCCCGTCATGTTTCTCTTGTAATTGCTCAGAGTAAACGGATTTACTTCTAGAATGAAGATGCCGCCTGTGGTCTCGGCAAACTTGCGCTTCACTGCATTGAAGTAGCATTGGCCGTAAGGCGAATTGTAATTGGTAAAGGAGTAGTTGAAGAATTCAACCGAAGTTTCCTCCACTAGCTCGGAAGGATTGATCCCCTGCGCCGCCCGCGAAGATCCCAAGATCAAACTACTCGCTTTCGGTTGGGTAAAACGGTTGTAGAAATAATCGGTGCGCGGGCCGGCATGGTAAGCTATGACTCCGCCAAAAGTCACTGACACCAGCACTCCCCAAATAGCGATATGGATTAAAAACCGCCTCAAAATTGGAAATAGATAAATTCTTGTTTCTCGGAAGAGGCGAAGAAAAACCACAATCCAAACAAGAGAAGGTAAAAAGCATACCTGCCCCATTTGGGGATTTTACCCATCCATCTCTCCGGGGTGTGGTTTTTTCCGATCCATTCTGCGAGGATCATAAATCCGATTAAACCCACTAGCCACGGGGGGAAGTAATAAAAATTATCGGGGAGTTCCGGTCGAAACACCATTCCCGAGAGGTAATCTACAGCCACCGAAACCGAAGGGGCTCTGAAGAAAACCCAAGCGATGCAAACCAAGAAAAAGGTCAGACCGATTTGAAGGAGCTCCGAGATTTTGGGAACGAGCTGTCGACTATCGTTGAGGAGTTGTCGGTTTTTGCCAAAAGCCACCACGGGCATAATGAAGGCCGCGTGCAGCCCACCCCATACGATAAAGGTCCAATTGGCTCCATGCCAAAACCCGCTCACCACAAAAATGATGAAGACATTCGTCAAGGTCCTCTTCATGCTCTTGCGGCTTCCGCCAAGGGGTATGTAGAGGTAATCACGAAACCAAGTGCTCAATGAGATGTGCCACCTTCGCCAAAACTCAGCCACGTCGCGTGAGAAGTAGGGATAGTTGAAATTCGTCATCAGGCGAAAGCCAAAAAGCCGCGCCGTACCGATGGCGATATCAGAATACCCCGAAAAATCGCCATAGATCTGAAAGGCAAAAAGAACCGCGCCCATTAATAACACGGCAGCGGGCTGATCCTGATAGGTTGAAAAAATCTCATTCACATAAGGCGCACAATTGTCAGCAATGACGGTCTTTTTGAAAAGCCCCCAGACGATGAGGCGCATTCCTTCGCTGCCGTCCTCGTAGCGGAATTTCTTTTTTTCTTTGAATTGGGGAAGTAGATTAGACGCTCGCTCGATCGGTCCCGCTACCAATTGGGGGAAAAAAGAAACAAAAGCGGCAAACTCCACAATGTTGTTGGTCGGTTCGAGGCGTTTGCGGTAGATGTCGATGGTATAGCTCAGCGTCTGAAACGTGTAGAAGCTGATTCCAACGGGTAGGATGATTGACAGACTCGACAGATTTGGCTCCAAGCCCAACACCCCTCGACTGAAATCGGCAAAACTATCGATGAAGAAATTGGCGTATTTGAAATAGGCCAGCAACCCGAGGTTGACCAAAAGGCTGGAGGCCAAAAGGATTTTTCGGCGAATTGATTTTTCCGAGCGGGAAATGGCTTGACCTACCACAAAATCCACCACGGTACTGAAGGCGATTAACGCCAGAAAGCGGTAGTCCCACCAGCCGTAAAAAACATAACTGGCAACCAGAAGAAAGGCGTTGCTCAAATCGCGCCGCCGATAGAAGATTAACCAGTAGGCGCTGAACGCTACGGTCAGAAAAACCGCGAATTGGAAGCTGTTGAAAAGCATCGCGGCGAATATAATTTCTTTTGCCTCAAAAGAGTAGTTTTCTGCAAACGGCTAAATTTTACCTTTGTACCTTATCTCTAAACAGGTGCATGGCCGACAAGAAGACCAACATCATTGATACGGACGACCTTCTGGTTGTCATTAAGTTTCTTTCCAAGAACATTCTGATCATTCTCGTCATTCCAATTTTGGTGGGAATAGGAGCATACATCTATGCACACCGCTTGCCCGATGAGTACGGGGCAAAAACCCAGATCCTCTTGGGCTCGGGGACAGGCACCGAATACCAAAGCCAGATTTACCGAAACTTGACCGGATACGGTTCGGGCGTGAGTCAAATCACCAATCAAATCAGAGTGCTTCAATCACATGATTTGATATCCAGAACCCTCGAAAAGCTCGACTTCAAGGTGTCCTACTACATTGTAGGCCGTGTAAAAACCACCGAGATTCCCAATATCGATGCCTTCGATGTAGACATTAAGTTAGTCGAGTCAGAAGGTGCCTTGTTCGGCGTTCCATTTGACGTTCGGATTCTCAACAAGGAAGAGTTTGTGCTAATCTTCGAAAAAAACGGAGAGCAAATTGAGCGACAGCACAAGTTCAATGAAGATATCATTGAGTCTGATTATCTGCTTCGTCTCGATCGCAACAGCCTTTTGAGTGATGAGACTTTTGAGCAGTTAAAGAACAACGATTACCGCTTTGTGGTCAACAGCAAAAACTATTTGATCAGTAAGTACAAGAGCAACTTGAGGATCGGAAACGAAGAGAATACGAGTATTTTGGTTATTTCCATGCGCGATGAGCTGGAATCAAAAGCTCGGTCATTTCTCGACTCTCTCTCCGAAACTTACATCGACTACACCATCCAGTCCCAAATTGATCTCAACAAAAATACCCTGGATTACATCGATCGCCAACTGAGCGGTATTACGGGGATTTTGGATTCGATTGAGACCAACCTTGAGTCGTATAAGGAGCAACAAGATATACTTGATCTATCTCGCGAACAAACCCAGTTTTTCGAAAAGCTATTGAATTTCGAGTCAGAGAAAAGGCAAATCAACATGCGATTGGAGTCGCTCGAATCGCTGGAAAATTACCTTATAAGTAGTAAGGAAAACACCAAGATACTTCCACCCGCTCTCTACATTATCGACGATGAATTCCTTCAGGGGTCATTGCGCGAGCTGTACAATCTGGAAGTTCAGAAATCTCAAGCCGCTTACGATATTAAAGAGGGCAGCCCCGGAGCAGACCGTGCTGCACAAACGATGCAAAGCCTTCGGTCCAATATCTTGGTTTATATCAATAACCTCCGCGCTGCCATGGCAGATCGGATGAAAGAGGTAAAGAAAGAAATCGCCTATTATGAAAACTTGCTTCGCAGATTGCCCGAATCGCAGCGCGAGTTGCTCAACATAGAGCGAAACCTGGATGTGAATGAGAAAATGTTCGTTTACCTGTTGGAGAAAAAAGCGAACACCGTCATTGCTCGCGCGGCAATTGTGCCGGAAGTTAGCATTATCGAAGTAGGTCGAGGCATCGGAATCATCGGCCCCGAAAAGGATCGAATCGTATACTACGGTTTGGCCATCGGGTTATTCATTGCTTTGGTCATCGCTTTTATTCGCATGATTTTCTTCGATCGAATCCAGAATACCCGCGAACTAAAACAAATTTCAAACTTACCGATACTTGGCGGCGTGCCGGGCACTGAAGTTGGCGACCATGAAAGACTGGTAGTTACCACCAACACACGGTCCAATGTAGCCGAAGCATTCAGGAGTATTCGTACCAATCTGCAGTATTTTAGCGATTCGCCCGGCAGCAAGCTTATGCTCATCACCAGTCTTCACCCGGGAGAGGGAAAGACGTTCTGCTCGATCAATATCGCAGCCATCATTGCCAGCGCCCACAAAAAAGTATTGCTTCTCGATTTTGACATGCACAAGCCCAAAGTGCATCGATCGATGGGATTGGTCAATGACAAAGGACTTTCTACCTACATCGTCTCCAAGCACAGCAAAACCGAGATCATCCAAAAAACAAAATTGGAGAACCTGGACGTGGTCACGGCGGGTCCGATTCCGCCAAACGCTTCCGAACTGGTGCTTAGTCCCAAGGTAGAGGAACTTTTGATGGAGCTCAAAAATGATTACGACTACATCATAGTAGATACGCCACCGTTGATGCTCATTTCTGATTCAATGGTACTGATGCGGCACGTAGACGTGGGTATGTTTGTGATGAATACCGAAAAAGCCACTCGCGGAGGAGTACGTCATTTGGAAGAGATTGTCGAGGCAAACAAGCTCGGCCATACGGCTTTGATACTAAATAACGTCAAAGCCAAAAGGTGGAGGTACTACTACAGCCGTTATGCCTACCGGTACGGTTACGGCTACGGATATGGCTACGGTTACGGTCATGGCTACGGCGATGATAAACGCACTGACTAATGGCCTATCTTTCCAAAGCTG
>DATFKV010000244.1:0-8526 GCA_035268465.1 Cryomorphaceae bacterium
AGGCAATTAGCAATAGGCAATTAGCAATAGGCAATTAGCAATAGGCAATTAGCAATAGGCAATTAGCAATAGGCAATAGGCAATTAGCAATAGGCAATAGGCAATAGGCAATTAGCAATAGGCTATAGGCAATTAGCAATAGGCTATAAGCAATTAGCAATAGGCAATAGGCAAATAGCAAGGGTGAACGGCGATGGACGATGAATTAAAGATCAATAACGCTCGGGATTGTGGATCATGTGATACAGCATTCTGCCGATCTCTTTATTGGTTTCGAGCAATTTCTGATGTACTTCAGTGCTGATATATTCACATGCGAGTGCATAGTCGAGCCACACGCCTGTCTCGGAATTTTCACCGTCACAATCTGTAAGTTTGGAGATAAAATGTGCCGGATATCTCCGCTTTCTATAGGCCTCGGCGAGATTAGAACACACACTTCTCGAGGACCGTCTGATTTGATCGGTAAGCGCGTACGTCTCCTCTTTCGGAAAGGACTTGCTCATTTCAAAAATTTCCATGGACAGCCCAAACGCCTTCTGGTATACTTTGGTTTCCTTAAAGCTTACGGCACCCATTTCACATCAAAAATTCAACGATACCCTCATCTCTGGCAAATAACGACAAAATCCAACTCCTTACAAAGCTCCGCGCACTGCCCATTGCCTTGCTGCACGCCCTACACGTCATTGCAAGTTGCCAATTGCCAATTGCCTATTGGCTTGGATAAACGACTGGGGAAATTTGCAACTTCTCTCCGGAAAATCGACCATCTATTTTCAAGGCGCTTACTCGGGTGAATCGAATCTGGATGCAGAAAGCGTGAAGGACACTCTTGAGATTGCCCTTGGCAGGGATGAGAATATCCTTCTCGAAAGGCGATTGAACAAAGAACTTTCAGCCGAACAGACCTTTGGCAGCAAAGTAAAAAAGGAGCTCCACCGGGAGATTGAGGTCCGAAACAATAAGTCGCACCCCATCATGCTGGAGCTTGTCGATCAACTGCCTCTTTCTGATAACCGAGATGTGACCATCGAAGCCTTAGATATTGGAGACGCCAAAAAAGATAAAGACAGCGGCAAGCTGACATGGGAACTACGGTTAGAGCCAAACTCGTCGAAGCAGGTCGGATTTAGCTATGAGTTGAAATATCCCGAATCGGCATTGGTTTACAATTAAGGATATCGTTGCGATTGTCATTTCAGGCTGCTATTCTGTATTTTTGAAGTTGTAAATTAATTTCAATCCAAAATGTCTGACACTTCAGCTCTAAAAACAAGCATCATTTCGAGAATCAAAAAATCGGATGACCTCGATTTGCTCAAAGCTCTGCAAACTATTTTGGATTCGATGGAAAAAGAACTATTTGAGTTAAGTCCTGAGCAAGAAAAAGCAATTGAACAGTCGCGCAAACAACTTGAGAATGGTGATTCACACAACAACAAAGAACTCATCTCAGAAATGAGGAAATGGCTCGAAAAAAAGTAATTTGGTCCACACGAGCAAAATTGGAGTTTTACTCCATTCTTGAGTATTTTCTTGAAAGAAATGGCAGTAATACTTACAGCCTGAAGTTATTGGATGAAATTGAAAAATTGATCGATGATCTCGCTTTAAATCCATCTCTTGGTAGATTAACCACTGACCGAAGTTCCAGAGTAATTCCTCATAAGGACTACTTGATTTTCTATCAAATAAGTGATCTGTTTATAGAAATTCTGTCGGTTTGGGACAATAGGCAAAATGATCAAAACCTGAATTTGTAGAAGTGCAGATTCTATACATTCATGATAAATCAAAACCGATCCACCGCCACTTTATAAGTCGGATCTTCCATCACATTCACGTCGATGATCGCCTCGGCATTTTGCAATAGCTGACGGCAGTCGGGACTCAAGTGACGCAAATGAACTTTCTTTCCCACCTTGCGGTAACGATCGGTGACTTTATTCAGTGCTTCAATAGCCGACATGTCCACTACTCTGCTTTCCGCAAAATCGATGATGACCTCATCGGGATCGTTGAGCACGTCAAACTTATCTTGAAATGCGCTGGTCGAGCCGAAGAAGAGTGGTCCGTACATTTCGTAGTGCTTTACTCCTTCATCGTCGGTGCGCTTTCGGGCGCGAATTCGCTTGGCATTGTCCCAAGCAAAAACGAGTGCAGAAATGACGACTCCGATCAAAACAGCTAAAGCCAAATTGTGGAGGAAAATGGTGACCAGAGTAACGAGCACCATCACCAGGATATCCGACTTGGGCATGCGGCGAATAGTGCGCAGGCTGGCCCACTCAAAAGTCCCGATAGCTACCATAATCATCAGTCCGGTTAGCGCCGCAATGGGTACCATTTCGATGAGAGAAGAACCGAACATGATAAAAACCAACAGCATCAATGCCGCGACAATTCCCGAGAGTCGAGCTCGGGCACCGTTGGAAACATTGATCAAACTCTGACCGATCATGGCACAACCGCCCATTCCGGAAAAAAGCCCGGAAAGTATATTGGCTCCCCCTTGAGCTACGGCCTCTTTGTTTCCACGTCCGCGCGTTTCGGTGATTTCATCCACGATATTCAGCGTAAGCAAACTCTCGATGAGCCCCACTCCCGCTACGATTGCGGCGTATGGGAAAACAATGGACAGAGTTTCCAAGGTCCACGGAATTTCGGGGATGTGGAAGGGTGGAAAGGTTCCTTTAATGGAAGCCATATCACCCACGGTTTTTGTATCGATATCCAAAAAGAAAACAAGAGCGAAAACGGTAAGAATTGCCACCAGTGAAGCGGGAATGACTTTGCTCAACTTTGGCAATCCCCAAATGATCAGCATCGTAAGGAGCACTAATCCGAGTAGGATGTAAAGCGAAGTTCCCGTCAACCAGTCGCCGGTGGGATCTTTAAATTGATCGAGCTGCGACATAAAAATGATAATGGCGAGCCCGTTTACAAAACCAAAAATAGCCGGGTGTGGAACGAGCCGCATCAACTTCCCCAGCTTTAGAAAACCCGCTGCCATCTGGAGAATCCCGGCGAGTATGACCGCTGCGAAAACGTATTCAACGCCGTGCGAAGCTGCCAGAGAGACGATCACAACTGCGATGGCCCCCGTAGCACCTGATATCATTCCGGGTCGACCGCCAAAAATGGAGGTCACCAACCCCATCACAAAAGCGGCATACAGTCCCGTCAAGGGAGAGAGACCTGCAATGATGGCAAAAGCCACTGCTTCGGGAACCAAGGCCAAAGCTACCGTCAGCCCCGACAAGACCTCGGTTTTGTAATTTACTTTCTGCGAGAGATCGAAAAGATTGAAGAATTTAGTCATAGCCAAAAAAGAAGGTGAGCCCGAAAGTCTCACCCACGAATAAGATTGTATTCAGAATTTAAAGGCTGCAAAGATAAGGCCTTTTAATAGAAAACTATAGCGGAAAAACGGAACGAACTATTCCTTTAGATACATCACCAATAGATCACCCAATTTCATGGCAACCAAACCCTTGTCTTTTTGGTAGTAGCTATACGCTTTGACTTCCCCGGCAATGGATTCGATGACCACACAATCGGTAAAATCTCCCGCGGCTGTTTGAACGGAAGCGTTGGTTTCGACTACAGCAGAAGAGCCACTCAATCCCGTCCAGACATTTCCAACCTCAGTGCTTGCAGGAAAAAAAAGATATTCATCTTCTGAAACGGTAGGATTGATGCCATAAATGGCGCCGTCATCCGCCTTTCTCACGAAAGTGACCGATACGGTAGGTTCAGCGCTTCCCATTGTGGTTCGGCTTTCCATTTTGTAGTACATCTCTCCGCCTTTCTCCACTTTTTCTTCTCCCAACCTTACGGTGGTTTCAGCTTCGCCCGATCGATCGTAGGTATCGCTGTAATTATACCTCCATTCAGCACCCGGCTCAATGGGGAAATAATCTTGAGCACCTGCGTTGGCTGTCGTGAATACGAATGCCAAGGCTGCAAAAAGCCAGCGGGCAGATCGTTTAATTTTATTGGTTGCTTTCATACTGTTCCTTCATGTATTTCACTGATAATACAATCAACTCTTCCAAAACCGCTATGTCGATATCTTCGAGTTTCTTGACATAAAGACAAGATGAACCCGTTTTGTGTTTACCAAGCTTGCCCATTAATTCATCGTATTGGCTGAATCCCGCCATGATGTAAATGGAGAGATTTGCTTTTCGAGGTGAGAAACCCGTTAAAAACCAATCGCCTTCCCGACCGCTATCGTACTTATAATGGTAACTCCCAAAACCGATCATCGACGGGCCCCACATTACGGGCTTTTCACCGGTGAGCCGGGTCATTGTTTCCAATAATTTCTCGGCATCGCGACGCTTTTGATCTGATTCGACTGCAGCTATAAAATCCTTCGGATCAGTTTTCTCGGGTTTGGTTTTCAAGGTGCTCATGTCGTTGAGGTATTGTTTTGTAAAATTCTACTATCGCCATTTCGGTAGGTTTATCCTCACCATCTACTTCAAAGTTATAGTATAAGTTGAGTCGGTGTAATCCGATTTCTAATTCCGAAATATCGAGGTAGGCCAACACACCCGATTGGCCCGACTGAGGTCGTTCATGAAAAAGGTATTCATAAGAAACCTCCTCTCCATCGAGTTTGAGGCTGTAAAAATTCTTTAAGCAATCAATTTTGAAGGAGTCCCGATCAATCATTTCATTGTTGATCATTTCCTGGTAATTGCACCGTTTCATGACCTGTTCCTCTTCATAGTGTGTGCTGTGAACGACAAATACTTTCAGAACATTTGATTCAATAATATCGGAAGGAATCTGAATTCTATGCGAGGGATTCCCCTCATTCATGTTTTGGTAATGACCGTGATACAAGACCTCAGAATCTGCATCGGGATTGAGCAACATTACATTCAAAAGGTTTTGATCCTCTCGGATGCTGAAGCCCATAAATACGGTAATGACAGCAAACAAGAACATCGCCAAGCCAACCTGCCAGGACTTTTGGTTTGAAACAATTCCGTAATAAATGCTTCGATAAAGTGGGGCGAGAGTGAGAAATGACATCACTCGATAGAGTGGATAGTAAATTTTAGAAACAATCGGAATGCGTTTGAAGAGCCCGAGGGTCACAAAATCGATGAAAAGAATAAAGGCACAAACAATGAGTATCGGGTCAATAAAGGGCAAAACACTGTTGAATCCGGGAATGAATTCAATACCGAATGCGATAAAACCACCGAGCAGCAGCAGGAAAAAGGTGACGCCTAACACACACATGAAAAGCAAAAAACTAATCGCGAAAATGCGGCTACAGAACTTTTCGAGTTTAATGATTTGCTTTTTGTAGTCCCCCCTTTTGGCAACTACCTCTTTAAATATGTCTTGATACGACAACTTTGAAACGACAATCCCATCTTTATACACGTAACTAAGCCCTACATAAGCCACCCAGATACTTCGGCCCACCAGATGAGTGGTAAAGCCGATGATGAGCCAAATATTTGCGGAAAGCAAAAGGGCACCCAGAAGTTCGTTTACGGTACCTCCGCTGAAAATCGTCAGTGAATAATTCTCCAAATAAAACATCGCCTCTTCGATGTAAGGGGGAATTTGAAAAAGACCAAAGAGAATGATCCCCGAGATGAGTATCTCAGGCTCCCAGCTCTGCTCTTGAACGCGTTCAAGCCAGGACTGACTTTTTCGCGATGATTCGTTTGACATTTCCATGAATGACCAAAAAAAGCGAAATAAATAGAATTCTCTATTAAATTGGCTGCTTGTTTATGATTCAGCGCTTTCTCATTCTTATCGCATTCAGCTCTTGCCTCACCTCCGAAGCCCAAGAGCGCATTGATCTTTTTACCATTTCCGGCCGGTGGGCTCAACCTACTGCCTATGACGATTTTGCCGGTGAGGCTCAGGAGTCGGGGCTATTTGCCAATGCAAAATTGCCCATTGTCCTTTCTGAAAAAACCGTCTGGTTTAACAATATCACTTATACGCAGAGCAGGGTACAAAATGATTTTGACACCGAGGGAATTTCAGCGCCTGACCTCAATCTTCACGCATTCATTTTGCAAACAGGGCTCGTGCAAAAGCTCGGTAAAGATCGCGCCATACAATTGCTTTTTGTTCCGCGATACATGACCGACTTCAACAATCCGAGCAGCGGCGCTTGGCAGTTTGGCGCCATCGGACTCTATGAAAAACGCTACCATGAAAAGCTTCGGTTGCGCTACGGTTTTCTATTCAATCAAGAGTTGGCAGGGCCGTTGTTGGTTCCACTGGTAGATGTCCTCTGGCAGTTCCGCCCCAAATGGAGCCTCTCGGGTCTCTTCCCGATTTACGGCAAGCTGAATTACCACGCCACTGAAAAACTGACCGTAGGACTTTCCCACTTCGGTCTCATCACTTCATTTGATCTGGGCGAAGAATCGAGAGGAACCTATATGGAAAGAACCAGCATCGACCTCAGCCTTTTCGCCAATTACCACCTTTTCGGAAACTTTTTTGCCGAAGGGCGAATCGGCTATGCGCTGGACCGCAACTACGAGCAGTACAACGAAGATGAGCAAATTGATTTGCGCATCAGCATTTTCAGAATTGGCGATAACCGCGGCACTCCGCTGAATGCGACATTTGCCGACGGGCTGATTGCTTCGTTAAGAATGGTGTATAGCTTGCCGATCCCTGAGTAGTCAGAGCTGCTGCATCCAACGCATGAAGAGGATGTCATGAACGCGGTATGCATCTCCATCCCGAACCACAATTTCTTTGGTTTGCAACATTTTCAAAGCGGTGCCGACAGAACTGGCCGCTTTCAGGTCGTGCGCTTTTAAGAATTTTGAAGACAAGGGGTTTTTCACTCTGCCACCTCGCGCAATTGCCACCAAAACATTCCATTGCGTTTTACTCAGCAAATTGGTCAATTGCGAAAAGAATGGTGACTCCTGCATCAGAATCTCTTCAATCATCAGGTGAAACTCTTTGAGGGAAACACCGTCGTACCTGCCGTAGAGTTTATTGCAAATCAATTGAATCGTATAGGTCTGTCCCCAACTCCATTCGAAGACCGCATCCAGAACCTCTGTATCAATCCTTTTTCCGCCCGCTTTGAAATGACGTAGGATAAATGGTCGGTACTTGGACTGATCGATGGCATCGAGCGACATAAGTTGGGCACTTCGGTAAAACGGTCGGTTTTCTGAGGTAAACATGGAGGTCATAATGCCTCGGTGGCTTCCGCTAAAGATGAAGCGCAAGTCGGGAAAGTTTTGCATCCAGGACCGAAAGAACGCCTCCCCCTTTGAGTCGGGATAATGGGAAATCTGTTGGAACTCATCAATGGCAATAATCACCTTGGTCTTCTTGGCCATCAAATACTCGCCAATCGCGGTGAGTGATACGTCAAGATTTTCTTGAGAACGATTAATGGAGAAACCAATGGAAGGCAAACCGGTTTGAGGATCGAAGCCCATCTCGACTCCCAGCTTTCCCAGAAGTTGCTGCAATGATTGGGTGAGTCCCGTCTTGGATGTTTCACCAAACCGCTCGTAGGTTGCGGTGGCAATCGCTCTGATGGCCTCTTGCGAATCGCGAGTAGCCAATAAATCAATATAGAGCGTTTCAACCTTTTTGGACTTTTCGAGTTCACTCAAAAAGTATCGAATCAAAGATGTTTTTCCCATTCTTCGCCATGAAAAAAGAACGGTATTTCGATCGTTGTCGAAATTTTCGTGAAGCATCTTCAACTCATCTTCCCGATCGCAGAAATATTTTTTTGCGGTGTAACCCGGCAAATTAAAAGGATTCTTTTTTTCCATGGCTGAATTAGGTCAAATACCAAAGCTCATTATTACGCACTTCACGTAACGCATATTACGTGACGTGTTTTACGTAACGCAAAGTACGTAATATCTTTTATCCCGTAAAGAAAAATCAGAATTCGCCTTGAGCCCGGAACACACAAGTTAGCTTTGTCTCCATTAATTCGAGCTGAAAACTGCTCGAACCTCCGCGCTCATCAGCGACGCTCTATCTGTCCACAACCCCATCTAATAAGCAGACTATCGACCTTGCACAACCTGACCATCGACTAGATACCAGCTACGAGCTACGAGCTACGAGCTACGACAATCTAAAAAATCGAGTGCCCTGTCTTCGTCGTGAACTTCTCCAAGAACTTCATCCGGTAGTTGCTCATAAAGTCAACCTCCTTTCAGTGTGACGCAGGGCGCATGCCGCTGCGTAGCGCAGGGGAGTAAATTTCATCAGTGAGAAACCAAACCATTAAACTCATCGATCGGTTTTACGTACGAGCTACTATCGACCATCGACTAAAATATCGAGTGCCCTGTCTTCGTCGTGAACTTCTCCAAGAACTTCATCCGGTAGTTGCTCATAAAGTCAACCTCCTTTCAGTGTGACACAGAGCGCATGCCGCTGCGTAGCGCAGGGGAGTAAATTTCATCAGTGAGAAACCAAACCATTAAACTCATCGATCGGTTTTACGTACGAGCTACTATCGACCATCGACTA
>DATFKV010000245.1:0-6003 GCA_035268465.1 Cryomorphaceae bacterium
GTTTTGGCGTGTATTTTTTCCACCGGGAAAAAATCATGACAAAACCGACTTGATCTCGAAGGTCAATGCTCACGTGATTTTTCAATTCGGATCCGTCAACACCAAATCCAAAAAGATGGGTAAATGATCGCTGTACCCACCTTTATAGGCTGGCCCCTGGTAGGTTCTGTTGGTCACGGAATTTCCTGCGGCATTTAGTTTTAACAGCCAGGGTGCATCAAAAATACCGACGCGCCCATAGCCTGTAGATGTTTTTCCTCCTTGCAAAAGATTTTCGCTAACGATAAACTGATCCAGCACACCCCATTCCCCTGCGAAGCTATGGGTGCCAAATTTGTGCTTGATGGGAAACATCAGATTCACTAAGTCACCATCTTCAACTTCTTCCATACTGTTTTTGGAACCCAGACTTTCCGTCAGACTCAAATCGTCGGGCTCGTCGTTTAAGTCGCCGGTGATTACAATTAGCGGATTGTCAAAACGGTTCCGGAGACTATCTACTTTTTGCCTGAGAACCGAAGCCACATAAGCTCGTGATGGTTCGGAAACAAACTGTCCGCCGTAGCGAGATGGCCAGTGATTAACGAAAAAATGGAGGGTATCTCCGTTGGGGATAATCCCCTTCACATAGAGCATGTCTCTGGTTTTCCTGTCGGGATCGAAAGGGAATTTGATGCGGAAATACTTATACAGAATCGGTTCAAAGCGATCGGGTTGATAGAGACATGCGACATCAATTCCCCTTCTGTCGGGAGAATCTTCGTGGATGTATTCGTAACCCGCATTTTTGAGGGGTGAGTGTTTTGTAAGTCCATCCATGACCCATGCGCTCTCTACTTCGCAAAGTCCCATCAACTCTACGGGCTGCCAACCACCTAATGCCATAATTGTTCTGCCGAGACCATTTTTCTTTTTGTCATACCTTCCAAAGGTATATCGGTTGCTTCCTTCGGGGGTGAAGCTTTCATCGCGGGTAAGGCTGTCGTCTTCCAAATCGAACAGGTTTTCCACGTTGTAAAATCCTATTCGGAAAACATTATCATTGTGATCTTCCCTTTCCAAATCGGCAAACCGCATAAATGTTTCTTGGGCTATGCCTAGTGAGCTTACCAGCAAACAAATTGCTATGAGCAGCTGCTTATTCACGAATGTGACGGATTGTTGGGCTTTGGTCTGAATATTAAATACAGACCCGCTATGACGAAGGGTATACTCAAAATTTGACCCATATTGATGGGGAGGTCATTTTCGAAAGCCTCTTGGTTGATTTTAACGAATTCATCCAAGAAACGAAGCGTGAAAAGAATGACCATAAAAACGCCAAAGATAAATCCGTTCTTGAGTTGATCTCTTTTTTCTTTCCAGAGCCAGAAGGTTATTCCCATTAAAATTATACAGTAAATGGCTTCGTAGAGTTGGGCGGGATGGCGTGGATCTTGCGCTAAAAATTGAGGGTAGGCATTTTCAAAATAGAAACCCCAGGGCAATTCTGTAATGGTTCCAAGAATCTCAGAATTCATCAAATTCCCCACTCGAATACAAGCACCAGTAAAACAGACTACGATGACCAGACGATCCATCACCCAAAGGAAATTGAACTTGTATTTTCGGCAATAAAGCACGATCGCAGTCAAAATACCTATCGCACCTCCGTGACTGGCCAATCCTCCTTCCCAGATTTTTAAAATATCAAGTGGATTACTCAAGTAATTGGCCGCATCGTAAAAGAAAACATGGCCCAATCGCGCACCGACTATCGTCCCTATAACTACGTAGACGGCGAGATCTTCAACGTTCTTTTTTGTTTTTCCATCTTTTTCGAAGATGTAGAAAAGGACATATTCGCTAACGAGAAGTCCAATCACAAAGAGAATGCCGTACCAACGAACCGGCCAATCGATAAATGGAATGGTAAACGCTGTAGGATCAACGTCCCAATGAATAAAAAGAAGTGAGCTTAATAACGAAATCATAAGCCGACGAAGTTATGCATTTTGTCGGCGTCTTAACCCGCTCGCGAAGTTGATTTTACCTGATCAAAGTGATAAATCCGGTCAGCTCATATTTTTCTTCGGTGGTGGACGATGTTACTTCCAATACGTATGTGAATACAGTGGAACCGGGGAAAAACTCCGAATCGTTTGTACTTCCATTCCATCCCTTTTCAATGTCTGCTGTTTGAAAGACCAATCGCCCCCATCGGTCGTAGACTTTGCATGAATACGACTCTAAATCTACCGTAGTACCAACCGGTTTCCAGATATCGTTTATCCCATCGCCATTGGGAGAAAATGAGTTTGGAATGAACCAAAGCAAATCATCATTGATGACCAGTATTTTACTTGTCGTGTCAATACAGCCATTTACACTTTCACTAATCAAGGTGATCAAGTATTCGCCGGCGGTGTCAGTAGGGAATCGGTATTGAGACAAGCGTGAATCACTTTCAGCAAATGCAGGATCTCCGTAGAGAAATAGCGACTTGGCAATAGGTCCCGGACGAGATACATCTTGGAAGTTGATCAACGGATTTTTGACTGTGGTAGGATTTGGGTTGATATTAAAGTCCGCCAGATAAGGTTCGGGATTATCCAAAACCAAACTGTCGTAAAGTTCACAGCCAAATTCGTTTCGTATTCCAACCGTTTTTACGGTATCGGGGCAAATGAATCCAATGCTGTCCGTTGCCCAATCCAAACCGTCGTTGTAGGTATACTCTGCGGCATCAGGTGAGGAAATGATCACTCGTGCATCGCAGGAATCTTTACAAAGTGCTCCTCTTCCCAAAATGGACATGTCCATAGGTTCGGGTTGTCCGATTTCAAAGGAAGTGGAATCCACACAGCCTACATTGTCGGTTACTTTGGCAGTATAAAAACCCACGCAAAGGCTGTCTCTCAACTGGTTTACGCCTCCTTGAACACCTCCACTCCATTCTATGCTGTATACACCCGTGTTTGATGTACCGCCGCCAGGGATGGCTATTGCAGTTCCCGAACACTCGTCAAAGCAGATGGCATCTTCGGGTAAAACAGATATTTCGAGCGAGTCTGCCAGAATAACTTGGACCACATCTGAATTCTCGCAAAGGGCGCCATTGAAATCTGTAAACGTTAATTGATATGTTCCTCCGGGTGAGGGAGCGGTAATGGTAGCTTCCGGATCATTGATGTCGCTAAACGTAATCTCGGGAGGTCCCGACCATGTACCAATTCCGACAGGGATATCTCCCTGAAGCTGATAAGTAAGCGCACAAGCTACGGCGTCAGGCCCGGCGTTGGCATTTGTTTGGCAGCAAGAATTGTTTGTTACAGGCAATACCGTGATAGTGAGGTTTGATGAATTGGAGCAAAGACCGTTAGACACCGTATAGGTCAAGTCAAAATTAGCACCGTTGGGGTAGTCGGTCGGGCTAAATTCCATCGATGGGAATTCGAGCCCTGTATCATTGTCAATCCAAGTGCCACCCACCGCGGGATTACCTCCCAGAAAAGCGGTTAATAAATTGGTTGGCAGGTTGTAACATAGTGTGGTGTCGGTATCTGTTCCGGGATTGACCTCTTGGTCAGGTGAAACCAGCACTTGATCGGTGATCAAACAACCCGGTAAACCTTCGGGATAGGCAGATACCGTATAGGTAGTTGGTTGCTCAACGAAAGCAGAAGGATTCTGAACGTTGGGATCGGATAAGCCTGCAGCAGGACTCCAAGTCCATACAAGTCCCGAACCACCGTCGCAGCTTATAGATATATCAATTGCTTCTTCAAATCCACCTTCGCACGAACCGCCAAATGGACCGCTTATTAATTCGAAGGTAAGACAGCCATCGGGATTGGAGGCTTGGAAGCTCTGTCCGCTTACATCCCCGTTAAAGAAAGTTCCTAATACCGGTGCGCCTGTATTGTCTCCGTCGTAGACTGTCAGCGTATTTCCAAAAAACCCGAGTGTTCCTCCGTTGAAAATCATTTCTATCAATGTTCCGTCGCCGGGGTTATCTGGGCAAAAGGTCTCCGTTATAAGATCGTCTGTTTCATAGCAGTAAACATAGTTGCCTGCAGATCCCGAGCATTCTCCGGCAGATCCGACTATGCCGGCCTCTAAAGTCACGGCCTCAGCACAAACGAATTGGTCAGGCCCTGCTGTTATTTCCGGCCCTTCAACTACTTCCAAAACGATAGTGGTATCGAATGTACAAGCAAAGTTATTGGTGGCAAAAAAGGTGTATTCGTAGCTACCCGGCGTATCAAACAGGACGTCAATGGAGTTTCCGTTATCGGATGTGGAGATGATATTTGGCCCTTCCCAAAATGAGGAGTCACTTTCCAATCCAACAATTGGAGTGAACGTGGTTACATCGGGGAATAAAGAAGGATCAAACTCAATACCCCATTCAAAGATATAGCCATCATCTGCTCCAAGATTATCCGATACACTAAAAGTCCATTCTCCATTTAGAGGGCAGCCCACAAAGTTGCAAAGGTCTTCTTCACTTTCATAAAAACCGGGATTAACAATATTACCGGATGCAGGGTTCCCTGCTGTATTGGTATAGTCAGTCGGGGTTGAATTATCATCCCAAATAAAGCCGTTGGTACTGGTCGGCGACCAGCCGTAGTCATAGCCTACACCTTGGTCCAAATTATCCGGACTACCTTGACCGTCATCAACCGGTTCTCCTAAAAGGGTTCCTCCACCACCGTTGGTGGCAAAAGTCAACATGTTTACCGTGGTTCCATCAGGACAAGTAAGAGAGAAACCTAAATCACCCAGATAGGAATGCTCCATATTGACGAAAATGTTCAAAAATTCATCGCAAGACTCCAGCACGGCGCCTGGTTCAAAAAAATCGTACACCAGCGAGGTAGAATATGAAAATCCGGCTCCATCGGCCAGATAAGTTTCACCCGCAACAGTTTGAGGAGGAAGCGCTGTCCACGTGACACTTTGAATAGGATTTCCGTTAATAGTCGTAGGACTGCCAACGCAAATCGGTGATTCGAAATCCGTATTGAAGATTGGGATTGTACTGACCAATACTTGCAGTGGGTCAAGGTTGAGACTTCTACAACCATTATTGTCGATTACGGTCAGGCCTACGAGATACTCTCCGGGCTCGGTAAAGGAATGAACGGCATCAGCAGCAGAGGTTAGGCTATCTACTATTCCATCTCCATAATTCCATTCCCAGTATTCGATATCAAAACCCGTAGCGGCAAAAGAACCATTATCGCTGAACGTTACGGGTTGATCCAGGCATACACCAACAGATTGATTCGAACCTTCCGGAGAAGGGTCTGAAATTAAGGAAGCAGCTGTAGGGTTATCGCACGGAGTGGTACATGAAATGATGGCCTCCCAGCCTGGAAAGCCCGGACTATTCGCACCTGAAGTAAAGACAAAGGTCATACAGCCTGTGGTGTTCACTACTGTTCCCGTTACGGGGACTCCTTGAAGAGCATCACCCGTATAATTACCCAGAGTTGCTTCGCCGGTATTATCACCATCAAAAATCGACAAGTAGTCACTATTGTTCGGATTGGGACTTTGAAATAGTGAGAACGCAACAAAATCAACCGAGATCACATCACCTGGGTTGGAAGGACAGATGGTAAAGGTGAAAGTACTTCCGGGACTGTACTCAGCCGTCCCGCCGTCGTCTTGAAAAACGCCTGCACAAGTATTGGCATCTCCATTTTGCATGGTGAAGATTTGCCCAATTACTTGATTCGAGAACAAAAGAGAAATGGCAAGAATCAGGACATGATGAAATGAAAATTGTTCAGAGGTCCGAGCAGAATAAGCTATTCGGCGTTTGTTTAGTCCAAATGTCGAAAACAAAGAAATATTTTTTACAGTTCTCAAATTAATACTCATTTATTTGGTCTTCAAAAAATCGAGTTCGTAGATAACGTTAGGGGTATGTCGCAGGCTTTTGGTATGCACAAATCTAAAGTAAACCTTTAGACTCCTTCTTGGCAGTTTCTAACTATTGTTCAATAATGT
>DATFKV010000246.1:0-8362 GCA_035268465.1 Cryomorphaceae bacterium
GCTCCTCGGCGGCCCGCGCAAAGTTATCGGCCAGCAAAAGGTCAGTGTCTTCAAAGGAACTTTGGTTCAATCGGCTGGAAGGCTGCATGGAATGCACGAGATAGAGGGCGTAGTCTGCTCCTTCCAGCGCCGCCGAAGTGCTGCTGAGGGAGTAGAGATTTACTTTCCGCCATTCTGTGGGATCATCCTCTGAGTTTTCTACCTCCCCACGACTCAGGGCGATGACGTGGTACTTATCCGAGTACTCTTGGATAAACCATTTTCCGATAAACCCGGTGGCACCTGCTATGGCGAGGGTGGTTTTACTTGAGCTTGATTTTTTTGAAGATTCGACCATATACGAAAGTACAACGAATAGAACGGTTTGGTGTTTAGGGAAACAGGGAAAGGGTAGGGCGTGTCGGGCTTTACAGGAAGGCGGCAGGCTTCAAGCTGCCGACTATAAGCGGTAGACTTGAGGCTGCAGGCAGCTGAATGTGGAAGTCTGATCAAAACAGGCCGTTAGAAGTTTGGTTTCTAATATCCAAAATCCATACATTGATTTACAGTATGAGAGCGAACGGTGAAGATTGAGACTCAGTGGTGGAAATCGCACTGCAATTGCTCATAGCTAAACCGCTACATTCAGAACATTTATTCCCCATGAAAAAATTCGAAGTAATTTGTTCCCTACTCGCCATCCTCGGTTTTGTCTTGAAATGTTTTCAAGTGCCCTTTTCGGGAGTAACCTTGGTACTATCACTCTCAGCACTTGGAATGTTTTATTATAGTTTGAGTTTTGCCTATTTCAATGGGATTTCGTTTCGCGGAATTTTTAAAAGAGTCTCTTACCGCGGCAAGAGTGCCAAGAGATTGGTTGGAGCATCTGTGATGGGGCTTTCGCTCTCAGTTTTGGTAATCGGGACCCTCTTCAAACTCCAATTTTGGCCAATGTCCTCTTTTTATCTAATGGTGGGGCTGTTTATGCTTGCTGCCATTTTCGTGTTTGCCATTTATTACCATTTTAAGACCAATGCTAACTTCTACTCGGAGATTTTAAAACGTACTGCGGTGTGGGGAATTATTGGCACTGGTTTGGCACTAACTCCGGATGCCGCCTTGGTAGATTTGATTCTACGCGATCGGCCCGAAGCTTTTCGAAAACTTTACAAGGAATTGATGGCTAACCCCAATGATGATGAGCTGCGTAAAGAAGTAAACCGGTGGGAGGAGGAAATGTATAAAGAAGAAGATAAGGTCGATTAAATACGCTGAATGACCCTAATGCTTATTTTGAAAGACGCCACATCCTGGCGAAATTGCATGAATCAAATTTGAGCCTATGAATTTGAATTGGAAGCAACGGTTATTATCCTCTCAGGTTGAATTCTTCAGAGATGACCAAAAGATTGGAGAATTGAAAGAGGGCTTTTTCAAAAAGGAAGGAGAAGGATTTTTCAATGAGCTTAAAATTGAGTTTACCAAGTCCGATCTCTTCTCGCAGAATACTGATATCATAGACACTGATGCCTCGGAGACCATCGGAAAGGTAAAATTTAACGGTTGGCGAAACGAAGCGGAAATACGACTCGGGGAGAGAACTCTGCAATGGAAATACCTGAATTTTTTAGGCACCAAATGGCAAATACTAGAAAACGATCAGTCTATTGTAGAATACAAAAGCTCTTGGTTTAGCGGTGAGATCGAAGCGACTTCCAATGAAGAAGCACTAATCCTTGCGGGTTTTTTCGTGCATAGCAATTTTGTAAAAATCCTGGTGGTCATTGCAGTGGTAATGATTGTTGTACTTTCAAATTAAGTTTAGGTCTCATTCCTTCAAACTGATCGGCGAGAAACAAGGTTGATATGGAAATCATATTTTACTGCTTGATTGGCTTCAGCATTTTTTTGCGGCTTGTTGATCGTTTTATTAATCCTTGAATTATCCGGATTATTTGATCGGATAAAAGTCAAAAAAACACCAAAAAAAAGCAGCTCCTGAGCGCTGCTTTTTTCAATTCTACTGATTTCATTTGGTGTTTATTCGCAAGCGATTTCGCTGAATTCGATTTCGTCTGCCGTCGCTTCATTTTGCGAGTAGTCCTCGGTGAACAAAACGAAGGAGTCGATTCCGTGACCGGGTGAGCGACCTGAAACCTCGATGGTATAGATACCGGGATGGGTAAATACTGCGTAGATATTGTGGGCATCGTGATCACTGGTGGAGGTTTGCCACTTCCAGTCTACATTATTCATGTATGCTTTGAACCAACCGTTGCTTCCCGACCCATTTGGTTCGGTGTTGGCTTGTTCCATACTTTCAGGAATTGGCGGTAGATCCGTTCCTTTTGGGTAGACAATGTGGCCATTGTTCTTTTTACCATAAAAATGTGCGGCATCGGGTATGCGCAGCCAAGAATCGTTGTGCTCAGTGTTGTTGTTGCCGATGGTAATTTTTGATCGCCAGAGAAATCGATATGTTCCGGGCGTAGTGATTTGAATCTTGAACGCCAACAAACCGTTCCCCGGACTTCCCATTGAGCTAGGACCGTCCCAAACCAACAGACCTTTACCGGAGTGATTGGGAATGTCCGAATTAAAACTCCAATTCGTTTCTGAATAATCCGCTCTGACAAAATCGACTTTCACCAGACCACTGTCTTCGACGAAAACAGGAGTTCCGTCATCGGGACATTCAAAAGAGGGTGGAGCAGGTTCCGACGGACCCGATTGATTGTCGTCATCTTTGGTGCAGGAAGTTAGAACGAGAAAAAATAGAAAAGGGGAGAAAAGCAGTGTGAGTCTTTTCATGATTTCTGTTTGTTTAGAAACCTATACGAAGTGCTTACTCTACGGTTACTTCATTCGTTTCAGAGAAGTCTGCTTTTTCAACCTCCTTTTCTTATTCAATCCCAAAGCCAGTGGAACCAGTGCATAAACCGAACCCGAAAAGGGGGAGGCCGTTCCGCCGAAAATTACCACGATGCTCATGGAAATAACTGTAATCATGACGAGAATCAGGTAGCTCTGTATGAAGGTTTTGGTTTCGTAAACCTCTGCTTCGGTTTAAGTCGAGGTCTTCCTTTTTTTGCAATGCATGCAGGTGCATCAAGCCTAAAAGGAGGTAAATCAAGAAAAGTCCCAGCCCGAATCGTATCATGATATTTTCCCATTCAGGAGTGGTCAAGTTCGATTCGTTCAGTTTGGCAAGTGCGAGCTGAAGTGCTTCAGATTGATCGCCCATGGCCATTTTAATTCGGGCATAAAGCGACGTGCCCAAAAAGGAAAATAAATACTTGAGCGGGTAGATGTAAAAGAGAAGCAGGAAGAGAAAGAGGAACGACAGGGTTTTGGTGAGCCTGTCCTGCATGCCATAGTACAGAAAGAAATTATTGTGGTTGTTCCAAATCCCGAGCAGCAAAAGGATGCAAAAGATAAAACCGCTGAACCCTTATATCGATGCTTCGAGCTCCACGTAGTTGGTCGGAACCTCAGAGGCGACAACCAATAGGGTAATGGAAAATCCGAATACCGCATCGGTGAGGTTTTCGAGTCGGCTGGTCACAATACCGCGATACCTGAATCCTGTACTAGAGAATTTTTGTTTTCTCTTGTACGCTTTCGATAACATCAATTCAGTTTTTTCACTATACCGATTAGTGGCACTATAAGATTTTATTCCGACACCAAAAGAATAGAGATTCCCTTGTCATTGTTGATGAGGTTTTCGCGATCAACTGCTGAAATGAAGGACAAGTTTCCTGCATCACTTGCCATAACGGCAATGATGTCGGCCCCTGCTTTCTCAGCATATTTTAGGGTTTGGTTGGCAAAACCTACCGAGTACTCCGTCATTTCTTCTTTGATTCGCTCGTGTGCGATTCCTTCCTTCGTTAGCAGTTCTTCTGCTTTTTGAATGTGTTTTTGAATGCTTTGACTAATTTCTGCTGCTGCTCTTTGGATAGAATAGAAATGGACGTCCGCGTCAAAATGAGTCGCTAACATTACCACGGCATTTACCTTACCCTCAAAGCTTTCATGCCCACCGTAAGGAAATACGATTCTTTTGATTCCTGATTTGGCATCTGATACATCAGGCACGGTAAGCACGGGCGCGGGAGATCTTTCGGCAATTTTTAATGCGTCTGCACCAAAGAGTTTTTGTCTGATTCCTTTGGTGCCATGAGTCCCCATCACTACCAAGGTAATTTCCGGCTCTGAAGCAATTGTTGGTATTGCCGTTAGAATATTGCCCTCTTCAACTCTGTAATTTGATTTTACAGCGTGTTCGTCCATGGCCTTGCTGCATAGTTCGCTTAAATATTCTTCGAGTTGATCAGAAGTTTTGTTTTTTACCTTGAGGAGTTTTTCCGTTGAGCTGCCTTTAATATGGAGAAGTTCGATTTCCTGATTGCCAACAGCTGATATTTGGCATGCGAATTCAAATGCGTTTTCTGCTGCATGTGAGAAATCCGTAGGTACTAGTATCTTGCGCATGTCAGGTGTATTTCAAAGCTAAAAGTGCGAACTTTTTTTGAATTGTATGATGAATAAGTCATTGAGGAATTGCCATTGAAAAGGAAACACTTAACTTAGGCCGTGAGTACGGTTAGCTGACGACTCAGAACAGAATGGAAAATTATAAGCATATTTTTGACAGAATCTTCGAAAGACTGGAAAAAAGTCTGAATCCTGATTTGACCTATCACAATGTCGAGCATACACTGATGGTTATGGAGTGGGCTGAGGAACTCGCACGAAGAGAGGGGGTTACGGATCGGGAGTTTGTTCTCATTCAAGTAGCTGCTCTCTTTCACGATACGGGATTTTTGGTTTCCCGTGAGGAACACGAGAAGAGAAGTTGTGAAATAGCCAGAAAAGAACTGGCCGATGAAGATTTTACCGCTGAAGAGATAGATTTGATCTGTGGTATGATCATGGCCACAAAAATACCGCAAACTCCCACCAACCATCTTGATAGAATTCTGGTTGACGCAGATTTGTACTATTTGGGAACCAATAATTACAACAAATATGCAACGCAGCTTCATGATGAATTGAAAAGTTTCAATTCAGAATTGAGCAATGAGGAATGGAAAAATATCCAAATAAAATTTTTGGAAAACCATCATTATACAACAGATTTTGCCAAATCCAATTTGGAGCCTCGCAAACTTGAGCAATTGAAAATTATCAAGCGCTCCTGACTCATTTTCTCTTCTCTCTTCATTTTATGGTGTGTATTTTGGATTGGCCCCTGAGCCTATCAACATTGAAATGAATCGAAAGTCTTTTAAAATTTTACTCGCCTTTACCGTCTTGGTTGTCGGTCTTTATTTTTTAGTAAACGGACTCATCGAAGCATCTGGTTTTTTGAAGCCCGTTTTTTTGGCAGTTTTGCTGGCAATGGTGCTTATTCCGCTTTCGCAAAAAATGGAAACCTGGGGACTCAACCGTGCTTTATCATCTATCTCCTCGGTCGTAATATCGATGTTGGCGCTAGCCGTCATACTTGGCCTCTTGGCAGTTCAGGTGAACAAGATGTCGAATAACTGGCCGGACATCAAAGAAAATTTGAAACCACAAATTGAACGTTTTACTGAAGCGGTTCAGAATACTATGGGCCTAACCGAAAAAGAACTGGATGCTCTGGTGGAGAAGAATATGCCTTTCTCTATCGCAGGCAAAAGTGCGTCTGATCAAAGTGCAAGTCCTGAGAAAAAGAAAAAGGAATCGTCTATGCCCGACGTTTCGTCTCAAACAGTGGGCACGGCAGGTAGTGCCGTGTTGAATATATTCAGTTTTATGGGGACATTTTTTCTCGTATTCATCTATATCTTCTTCATTCTGTTTTATCGCCGAAAAATTAAAAAGTCCATTCTGAGATTTTTCTCCAAAGATAAAAGGGAGGAGGCCCAACGGGTGCTCAGTCAGTCGGTAAAGCTCTCAGGTCAATATCTCATCGGCCGCATGATACTCATCTTTTTTCTCGCCATCATTTATAGCGTGGGGTTGTTTTCATTCGGGATAAAGAATGCCATCTTCATCGGAATATTTTCTTCTGTACTCAGCATCATTCCCTATGTGGGAAATATTATTGGATTTGTATTGGCGACCATTATGGCCACGGTTTCGGGAGGAGAGTTATGGATGTACCTTGGGGTTGTGATAACTTTCACCGTAGCTCAATTCGCAGAGAGTTACATTTTGCAGCCCTATGTGGTGGGCGATAAGGTTGATCTAAATCCTATAGTGACTATCTTGGTTGTAGTAATCGGTGGCTCCGTCTGGGGTATAATGGGCATGATTATCAGTATACCCATTTTTGGAATTTGCAAGATCATTTTCGATCATATTCCTGCTATGGAGCCATTGGGGTATGCACTGGGTGGTGAGGATGTCGGAGACGACGGCCCGGGATTTTTTGAGAAGTTGGCCGATAAAATCAAAAGTTAGGGCAACACTTATCACTTTCTGCTTCAGGCTGTCTAGCTTTACCGCTATATTAACCTTCCTAGCGGTGCTTCATGCCCAAGAGAAACGAAGTAATTGAAAGAATCATCGTGGCTGACTCCGTTGGGTCACGACTCAGTGACTATGCTGTGGGGAGGTTCGAGTCATTGCCTTCTCGGAAAAGCGTCAAAAAAGCCATTAAAAAAGGACTCCTTTTGGTAGAAGGGAAGGTTTCAGAAACCGCACATCGGGTCAAAATCGGAGAGGAGTTGAGCGTAGTAGCTGATGACACTGTTCGACCCGTTTACGAACGAAAGGTGCCGATTCTCTACGAAGATGATTACATAGCTGTGGTTCAGAAACCAGCTGACCTTCCGGTAAGTGGCAATGCATTTCGAACCCTTCAGAATGCACTTTCTTTTAATTTAAATCCTTCCCCCCAAAAAGATGCACTACCCGTGCCGCGCCCGGTACATCGCCTTGATAGACTCACGGGAGGAGTTGTGGTCATAGCCAAAACCTTAAGCGTTGCAGCCAATCTGGGACACCAATTTGAAAGCCGAACGGTAGCCAAGACCTACTTGGCATGGGTTTCAGGATTGATTGAAATGGAAAAGACCATCGTCGAGGATATAGAAGAAAAGGAAGCGATCACCCGTATTGAGCCCATTAAAAGTCTCAGTCACCGCTGGTTTTCCGAACTTACTTTGGTAGAAGCCAAACCCCAAACCGGAAGGAGAAACCAAATCAGAATCCATTTAGCACAATCGGGATTTCCGATTTTAGGCGATCTCAAATTCGGCGGTATAAAATCGGGAAAAGGACTTTTCCTGTTTGCGCAAGCTATCTCCTTCCATCACCCGGTTTCCGAGGATGAGATGCAGATAGAAGCAATTGTTCCTAAGAAATTTCGCTTGAGCTAGGCACGCGCTCTCTCCAAGGGGTTGGCATGAGCTTTTTTATACTCTGAGGGCGACAATCCCGTTCGTTGTTTGAAAACTCGATTGAAACTGGTTTTTGATTTGAATCCTGATTCGTAGGCGAGGGCCAGAAATGTGAGGTGAGCGTAAGTCTCGTCAATGACCATATCCTTGAAAGCCTCAACCCTGTAATGATTGATGAAGTCGTAGAAATTGGTTTTTAAATGTTTGTTCAGAAGCTCTGAAAGCCGCTTGTCCGTGAGGTTAATTTTTGCAGCAAGATCGCTCAATGCAATGCTTTCATCCAGGTATGGCCGTTCTTCTTCCATCACGGCCAAAAGTTGCTTTTCCAGTTCTTCAGCCTGCTTTTCAGTGAAGAGGGAATCGGTGCTTGATGTAGTCAGGTGAGAGGAATCTTGATCTCTTGCCAACAAAAAATCGGGCAGTAGAATTTTGGCTTGGACAGTACCTTTGTAACCAAGTATGGCAAAGAATCCGATCAGCATAATGGCTATAATCAACCCGAGATTAAAGACCACCTCTACAGGAGGATAATTCAATTCATAAACAGACAAACCGGAATCGGCCAAAACGATGATGGAGATGCCATAAAGTAGTGTTTTGCACCAACTTAAATCTTGAGCTCCGAGATTCGAGACCGCTTGCTTGACTTGGGATTCGGTTTTAATCACTTCGCGGTAGGCCAAGTAGGTGTACATGATTAGAAAGCCATTCTCGGCCAGATTGGTCCAGTCGGCAATATTTGCTAAAAACTGTCCGTAGTCTTTAAACCATTCGGGATGGATTAAGCTGATGCTGAGAGGAACACTGATCAGAATCCAATTGACAAAATAAGGGATGAGCTGAAGCAAATATGGCTTAATAAGGTTGTCTTTTTTATCTTTTAAAGATCGAACGAAAAACAGTAGAGTAGGACCGAGCAAAAAGCCAATGCCATGACCAAAAAGAACGGCAATTCCCGCCAGTATGGCAGCGCGATGCATAAATGC
>DATFKV010000247.1:0-5198 GCA_035268465.1 Cryomorphaceae bacterium
TTTGTTTTGAACGATTACTACAGCTCAGACTTAAGCACTTTCCAAAGAGGTTCAGTGAGGTTTCCATTTGATGAATTATCAGCCGGTAATCATTCCGTAGAGCTAACCGTGTGGGATGTTCACAACAATTCCAGTAAATCCACTATCGAATTTATTGTAGCCGAATCCGAAGAGTTAGCCATCGAACGGGTCTTAAATTACCCCAACCCCTTCACAACTCGCACTGAGTTTTACTTCGAACACAATCAGAATTGTGAGTTTTTGAATGTTTTAGTAGAGGTTTTCACGGTATCTGGGAAATTGGTAAAAACGATAAATACTGTATCCAATACAGCGGGATTTCGTAATGAACCCATTCCGTGGAATGGTCGCGATGATTTTGGTGATCGCTTGGCCACCGGAACCTATGTTTACAAGGTGTCGGTTAAAAATCCTACCGGAGAAACGGACATGAAATTTGAAAAGCTCGTAATTCTGAACTAGTTCAATTGAGTTACTCATTTAACTATATTTGCACCCCGCAAGATTTTGCACATGAAAAATAAGATACTTCTATTAGTTGTCACAGGTCTTACCGTTCTGTCTGTCAAAGCCCAAAATCCGGTAGATTGTGCCGGTGCCGTAAACGGAAGTGATTGCGACGAATTGCGCGCCATTACTACTGCCGTTCCTTTTCTCCTTATTGGTCCCGATTCCAGAAGTGGTGCTATGGGAGAAGCAGGTGTAGCCTTGTCACCTGACGCGAATGCTCAACATTGGAATGCTTCAAAATTGGCTTTCGCCGAAGAAGAAATGGAGTTTTCCCTTTCTTACAGTCCTTGGTTGAGACAGCTCGTTGATGACATGAACTTGGCTTATCTCGCCGGTTATAAAAAGCTGAGCAAAACCTCTGCCGTCGGTGCGAGTTTGCGTTACTTTACCCTGGGAGATATTATCTTTACTGATAATAACGGTACTGAAATCCGACCGTTCAGACCGGCAGAATTTGCCTTGGATGTGAGTTATTCTTTGCAGCTCTCGAGCAAATTTTCAGGGGGGATTACTGCTCGTTGGATAAATTCTAATTTGACCGGTGGTGTAAATGTCGGCGGAGCTGACTCAAAAGCGGCCAACGCCTTTGCTGTAGACCTTTCCGGGTATTACAAAGATGACGAGATTTCTCTGGGAGACAAAGATGCAGCTCTTGCTTTCGGAATTGCCATTTCAAACATCGGTAATAAGATATCCTACACCAATACGGCTCAAAGGGATTTTCTTCCGATGAATATGCGTTTAGGTGGAGCTTTTACCATTGATTTGGATCAATTTAATTCCATCACATTTGCCTACGATGCAAACAAACTTTTGGTACCATCTCCTGCAGTTTATGCTCAGGACAATCCTACTCAAGTTATTGCCGGTCGTGATCCCGATGTTGGAGTTGCGGAAGGCTTGTTTGGTTCATTTAACGATGCACCCGGTAGAATTATAAGAGATGAGGATGGTGATCCTATCATCAATTCTGACGGAACGGCCGAAATTGAAGGAGGTAGCGTTTTGCAAGAAGAATTGCGAGAAATCAACCACTCGGTAGGATTTGAGTATTGGTACGCCAATCAATTTGCGGTTCGAGGAGGTTATTTTCACGAGCACCCTACTAAAGGAAATCGACAATATTTTACTATCGGTGCGGGTTTTCGTTACAACGTTTTCGGGCTCGACCTTTCTTACCTCATTCCTACGGAACAGAGAAATCCATTGGCGAACACCTTGCGTTTTACACTTCGTGTAGCCTTTGATAGTTCAGGGCCGCCTGCCCCCGATTCCACCAACTAATCCATGAAAATTAAGGTCGGCTTCGGATATGATGTCCATCAAATGGTCGAGGGACATCCCTTCGTACTCGGTGGTGTCAAAATCGACCATTCCAAAGGAGCTTTCGGTCATTCAGATGCCGATGTGCTTCTCCACGTTATTTGTGACGCACTTTTGGGTGCTGCCAATTTGCGTGATATCGGATTTAACTTTCCGGATACCGATGCCAAATACAAAGGAATCGACAGCAGGATCCTTTTGAAGGATAGTTATAAGCTCGTAAAAGAGAAGGGCTTTACGCTTTCGAATATCGATTGCACTATTTGCCTTCAACAACCTAAGGTCAACCCATTCATTCCTACAATGAAAGAGGGGATAGCAGAATTGCTTGAAGTGGACGTTGATGACATTTCCATAAAGGCAACCACTACTGAAAAATTGGGTTTTGTAGGAAGAGAAGAAGGAATCAGTGCATATTGCACTTGCTTGATTCAGTCGGTTTAAGCTTTCTTTCCTACTTTCGGAACCCATGGAGAAAAAAGAAATTCGATTCAGCTATCAGCGCTATGCTTCCCTAGACGAGTTGTCAGACGATGATCGCTCACTTTTCAATCAGTCGATCGAAGCTTCAAGTAGCGCCTACGCCCCATACAGTCGTTTTGCGGTAGGAGCTGCAGTCTTATTGGAAAACGGAGAAGTAATCAAAGGAAGCAATCAAGAGAACATTGCATACCCTAGCGGGCTCTGTGCTGAAAGGGTGGCTCTCTTCGCCGCCGCTTCTGCATACCCGAACGTTTCTATAAAGACTCTTGCTATAACGGCTCATCCCATTTCGACCGATCAGAACACCGAAGTGTCCCCTTGTGGGGCATGCAGACAAGTCATGCTCGAATACGAGCGTATCCTGAATCATGACATTCGAATCATTACGGGGGCACCAAAAGGTCCGATCTCAATCATCGAAAATGCTCGATCCCTTTTACCAATGGCTTTTTTCGATGCGGGATTGGGAAAAGATATCGGATAAATATCCGGCCCGCCACTAATCTAATCGCTGCGTTGTATATTTGTGGCCTTTAAGTCAAAGAAACATGGCAACAAAAACGAGCGGAACTACGAAGAAAGCACCTGCGAAGCGAAAGACAGCAGCGAAGAAATCGGGATTTTCTAAGGAAACATATTTGCATTGGTACGAGAGTATGTTAATGATGCGCCGTTTCGAGGAGAAATGCGGTCATCTCTATGTACAGCAAAAATTTGGCGGATTCTGTCACCTCTACATTGGCCAAGAAGCCGTTCTGGCTGGAATGGTTTCAGCAATGGACAAAGAGGATCGTGTGATAACTGCCTACAGAGATCACTGTCACCCGATAGCATTGGGCACAGACCCAAAATATGTAATGGCCGAACTTTACGGAAAGACCACCGGACTGAGCAAAGGTAAAGGTGGTTCTATGCACATGTTTGATAAGGAGAGAAACCTCTTTGGAGGACATGGAATCGTTGGTGCTCAAATCGCGCTCGGAGCAGGAATTGCTTTTGCAGATCAATACTTGGGCAAGAAACAAGTCACCTATTGTTTCATGGGTGATGGTGCGGTGCGACAAGGAATCTTGCACGAGACTTTCAACATGGCTATGACGTGGAAAATACCCGTGGTATTTGTCATTGAAAATAACAATTACGCTATGGGAACTTCCGTGAAGAGAACTTCGAATGTGACCAATCTTAGCGAGTTAGGCGAATCTTATGACATGCCGGCCCTTTCAGTGGACGGTATGAAATGTGAAGATGTGCACGAGGCTTTTGCCAAAGCAGCAGAACATTCGAGAAAAGGTGATGGTCCGTTTTTATTGGAAATGAAAACCTATCGCTACAAGGGACACTCCATGTCTGACCCGGCAAAATACCGTACCAAAGAAGAGGTTGAAGAATACAAAGACCGAGATCCGCTCATTATCGTGAAAAACGAAATCTTGAAGAAGAAATGGATGAGCGAAGAGGAGCTGGAAGAGCTCGATAAAAAAACAAAAGAAGAAGTTGAAGAGTGTGTAAAATTCGCTGAAGAATCACCTGACCCCAAGCCCGAAGAGCTTTATGAGGATGTATACATTCAGGATGACTACCCATACGTTAAAGAATAAGAAGATATTATGGCTGAAATAGTTCGTATGCCCAAGCTCAGCGACACCATGGAAGAAGGTGTGGTAGCTGAATGGCACAAAAAGGTTGGTGATGAAGTGAAGTCAGGTGATGTCTTGGCCGAGATTGAAACCGATAAGGCTACCATGGAGTTCGAATCATTTCAAGACGGTGTTTTGCTGCATATTGGTGTAGAAACCGGTGATGCCGCTCCCGTAGATTCTATCTTGGCAGTGCTTGGAGAGAAAGGAGAGGACATTGAAGCGCTGTTGAAAGAGGCCTCCGGGAATGGGACGGCCGAATCTAAACCTGAAGCTTCCAAAAAGGAAGAGCCAAAAGAGGAATCAATAGAGGATTCTGAAGAGAAGTCCGAAGAGAAAGAGGAAGCTGTGGAGGAGAAAGCTCCTGCCGCTTCTTCAAATTCTGATGGAAGGATAAAGGCAAGCCCTTTGGCCAAGAGTATGGCCGAAGAAAAAGGTATTGACCTGAATGATGTAAATGGTTCGGGTGACGGAGGAAGAATCGTAAAACGCGATATCGAAGAATACAAGCCTTCATCTAAGTCCGCTGCAGGTCCTGCTGCCGCTCCCTCCGGTCAAGAAAACTTCAGCGAAGAAAAGGTGTCGCAAATGCGAAAAGCCATTGCACGAAGACTTTCGGAGAGCAAATTCGGCGCGCCGCATTTTTACCTCACTATGGAGATCGACATGGAAAATGCCATGGCTTCTCGAAAGGCAATCAATGCGGCTATTGAACCCGCAAAGATTTCATTCAACGATATGGTCATTAAAGCGGCTGCAGCTGCTTTGAAGAAAAACCCCAAAGCAAATTCTTCTTGGCTTGGAGATAAAATCCGCTATAACGACCACGTACACGTGGGTGTAGCGGTAGCCGTTGATGAGGGACTTTTGGTTCCCGTCATTAAGTTCGCCGACTCAAAGCCAATGGCTGCGATCAACGAAGAGGTGAAAGAGATGGCCGGCAAAGCCCGAAACAAGAAGCTACAACCAAGCGAGATGGAAGGGAACACCTTCACCATTTCGAATTTGGGAATGTTTGGTATTGAAGAATTCACGGCTATCATCAATCCACCCGATGCCTGCATCATGGCAGTCGGAACGATCGTAGAGAAGCCGGTTGTCAAGAACGGTCAGATCGTAATTGGTCACACCATGAAGGTGACGCTATCTTGCGATCACCGTGTAGTAGATGGTGCGGTAGGTTCAGCCTTCTTGCAAACTTTTAAGAAATACATGGAAAAT
>DATFKV010000248.1:0-4478 GCA_035268465.1 Cryomorphaceae bacterium
TGACCATTTTTTCCACGAATACTGACTAGATAGAGTCCATTGTTTAGAAGAGGCATCGACTGGATTCGAGCTCGACCATCGTAGGCGGCGACTTGACGATTCATGACCAGCTTTCCCGTAATGTCATAAAGTTCCAGAACAATTTGTGCTCCAAAATCTTTGGGAAGGACCATATTGAGCATTTCTCCATCATTCAATGGATTGGGGTAAATATTTAATTGACTGTCAACAGAACTCAAATTCCTCGTATTGGTCAGGTCTTGGAGTAAGGAAAATGCGAACTGAAAGTCGGGGATCCCGTAACCAAGGCTATCATTGGGATTTAGGTAAAGGCTGGCACTTTGCTCAATGGCATTGAAAAGCTCTTGCGCCGTCGCTTGTGGTACGGCTTGCCAAAGGCTTGCAGACATTCCCGCAGCTATGGGTGCGGCAAATGATGTTCCATTGGCAGTTCGAATACCCTCAAACAGGTCTGATAAGACAACCGATTGACCTTGGACAACGATATTTGGCTTAATGGCTCCATCTACTCTTGGACCTCTGGAACTAAAAGAAGCGATCGTTTCATCGGGTTTCACTGCACCTACTGCCAAAACGTGGTCTCCGTCGGCGGGGGCACTTATGTAGTACCAAGGTGAATTCCCCGAATTACCGGCTGAGGTGACAATCAGTATTCCTTTGCTCGCGGCAATGTTTGAAGCCCGAGTAATCAGAGTGCTATTTCCATCCAGTTCCTCGTAAGAATGATTCTCATCTTCCTCATCAAAAAGCGTATAGCCCAGGCTGGTATTTATCAGATCAACTCCCACACTGTCAGCGTATTCAGCGGCAGCTGCCCAATTGGCCTCTTCGATTCTGCGCTCAACAAGCACATCTTCAGTAATGCAAAGCAGATAAGAGGCATCGGGGGCAGTACCGATTAAACTGTCTTCGAGATAGCCGGCCATCGTGGACAAGACATAGGATCCGTGCGTACTTCTTTGGTAGACATCATCATTGCCATCCACGAAGTTTTTCGTACCCAAAACACGATCACTCGACATGAGATTTTGAAGTGAGGCATCTTCCTGAACGAAAGAAAAGCCGCCGTCAAAAACACCGATCCAAACCCCTTCTCCGGAATAGCCGGCTTCGTGCAAGGGAATGCCGTTGATCATATCTATTTGATTGAAAGAAGGACCGTAGTTATAATTATTTTTTGGTGAAGAAATAAACTCATCGGTGGGAGCCTCGATCGTTTGATCATCTTGAATAAAGGGACTGATTTGGGTTCCGATTACGTCGTCCAAGTCAAGAATTAAATCAATCACATCGGGATCTTCGGTTTCAATCAAAATAGCGTTGAACCATTTCAAGGAGTAAATCACCTCCAAATCACCCAAATCTCTGACCTGATCAATATTTTCAGGATTTACAGGAAGGTCCTCCACGGTAATGGGGATATTTTGATTTATGCGACGCAGGATGGCGCGTTGGGACAAATAAGCTTCGGGTTGATTAATTGAGTATGGAGTTCCCTCTTTGTCAGCAAAGTATACCAAATACCTGTTTTCTCCGACTTGAGAAAAAACTGTGGAAACTGTACAAATGAAAAAACCTACAACGAATAATCTAGTCAACACCATAATCAAATATCTCCCACTTAAACTCATGTCCCAAGCGAATGTTCTCCGCAATAGGTTCATTGACAAAGTTGAGCTGTGTAGTCAAATCTCGCTCATAGCGCTTGATCAGCCCTACACCTTCTGCATAAATCTCAAAAGCCAATTCGTCATCAATCAAATTCTTGTTGTCCCTCTGCAAAACTCTTATCGTTTTCGGAAAGAGAAAATCTCCCGTTTCCCGGACTGCAAATAGACTATCGTATGAGGCAAGCCACTCTTCCTTGGAATTCAGAGCGTTTACATTCCACATGGCCGACTCTCTGATGGGAAATGCGAGTTTAATGTATCGAACGTTTTCTTCTACTTTTTCGGCATTCTGAGCCGTGCGCTTCGCGAACCACACGTCTGTCAAATTCCAGTCTTCAGTTAAGGAATTGCGCTTGTACCTGACAATGCGCAGCGAGGGCTCGCCCTGAGCATCCATAATCTCCGATTCTATTTCTTCTCGGATGAAATAAGATGTCGTATCGTGAATTCCCTCAATATTGGGATTGGGTTGGTCATGCCAAATACTATCGGCTCGGTACTCTACAAAGGTTCCTATCTCAACGGGGAAGTAATCATAACCCAGATTCAACGTCGGCTCATCCGTCTCGTCTTCGCTGCACGCGTAGAAAGCAAATAAGACACAAGTGATATAGAGAATTTTCCTCATTGGCTCTGAGATAGATACAAGTTAATCAACTATTTCCCCCATTTCATAAATGGCTTTCTTCTTGACGGAGCCATCCTCGTTGTAGGTAATAATTTCACCGTGAAGTTTTCCTTCTTTAAAGGTTCCTTCGCGACGAAGCTGCGTGCCGTAGAGCTTTTGAATGGGATAACGATTTCCGTATTCGTCTACACGTTCCTCATTTTTCCATTCTCCTTTGTTGAACCACTCTTTGAAAGGTCCTTCTCGTTTCCCGTTTTTGTAAGTGTACTCTGATCTTTTGATATCTCCGGGCCAATAAAGCTCAAAGGTTCCGTTTTTCGGAAATTCCTCCACGACCTCATCATTTCGGTAAACGTATATGATATGAATAGAGCCGTCCTCATTAAAAAGATACCAAGAACTCTCCTTTTTTCCATCTACATACTTTCCTTCTTCCATCTTGACCCCATCGGGATAATAGGTAATGTACTTCCCATCGTACTTCACTCCGTTTATGACATTTGCTTTCAGCTTAGGGTTTCCATTGTTGAAAAACTGCTCCCAAATTCCATGCTTTACATCTTCCTTGAACATACTCCTTTCTGAAATGCTGCCATCGGCATAGAAAATTTCAGTCAAACCTTCTCGATTGCCGTTTTCATAGGTCTCTCTTGAGGTCAGAATACCTTCTTCTGAGTAAAATGTCCAGACGCTATCCCTTTCCTGTTCAGTGTATTTTCCCTCGGCCATTTTGACCTCTACTTCCGGATAATACAAGGTCGCGTAGTTGCTCTTTGAATCGGTGTATTCGATTACCGCTTGCAAACTTCCGTCGTCGTAGAAGCGCTCAAAAGTGCCTATGGGTTCACCGTGGTCAAATTCGCCTTTGTACTGGATCTCGCCGTTTTCGTAGCGCTTTTCCCACATACCATGCTTCTTACCTTCATCATCGTTTTGATTGATTTGACCAAACAATGGCTGGAGTGTACAAGTGAAAATGATCAATGCAAAAAATCGACTCATTGTGGGACTAGTTCCTAATTAGATTAATAAAAGATAAAAACTCATTTTTGAAATGATTCCATGAAAAGCGCTCTTTTTCCAAAGCGACATTCCGTTCGAACTCTTCTTCTACATCATCTTGAAAAAAACGAGCCAAAGATTTTGCTATTGCGTTGGGTTCGGGATCCACCACAAAACCCGCCTTACCGTCAGGAACAATTTCCGAGAGTCCGCCTACATCGGTCACCAACATGGGGCGCTCAAAATGATAGGCTATTTGCGTGACTCCACTTTGGGTGGCCGATCTATATGTTTGGGCCACCAAGGCCGAGGCACAGAAGTAATTCTTGACTTCGGCCTCAGGAATGTATTCATTTCGAAACACCATTGAGTCTTCGATTTTCAATTTCTCGGCGAGTTCGAAGTAGGTGGAACTGTCGTCGTAAAACTCCCCGGCAACAATGAGTTTTACGTTATTATTTTTCATGCCTGACTTGGCAAACCCTTCCATCAACAAGTCGAGGCCTTTGTATTTCCTTACAAATCCAAAAAACAGAATGTAGCGATATTCAGGATCGAGACCCAAGGCTTCAATCGCTTGCCTTTGCGGGACTTTTTCTCCAAAAAAATCATAGATCGGATGTGGGCTGGTCGCCACGGGTCTTCCCGGTGCCAGCCTTTGTATATCATTCGCCACGCTTTTTGAGAGCGTAAAAAAAGCATCGCAATTTTTAAAAAAATACCGAGAGAGCACCTTGTCGGCAGGTCGAGACTCGTGGGGAATGGCGTTATCCACCAGTCCTATCACTTTAACTCGATTTTTGCGCAGCCTTCCGGCAATCGACCCTAACGCGGGACCCATAAAGGGGATCCAAAAACGTATGACGACGAATGCCGGTTTCCACGAATAAATTACTTCGGCAGCGCGTTTCCACGAAAGTGGGCCAATACTGCTGATTAAAGGATGAATTTCTAAATCACGTGGTGGGTCATCTTCGGCCAATTGCGTTTTTCCCGGGAACAAAAAAGAGGGGTACTGCAGGTAAAAACTGACGATTTTCACTTCGTATCCGTCTGCCATTAATGCTTTGGCAAAAGACTCATTAAAATGGGCTATGCCGCCCCGAAGCGGGAAAGCGGGACCGACTAATACAATGGTTTCCTTTGCTTGCACGCCG
>DATFKV010000249.1:0-5156 GCA_035268465.1 Cryomorphaceae bacterium
AGTCAGTTTCGAAGTGTTTCCCAATCCCAATACGGGAAACTTCAATTTCAGAATGGGCGACCTCATCGCAGATCGAACATACAATTGGGAACTGAGAAACACCATCGGGCAAATCATCGACTCGGGAGACTTTGTTCCCTCGGGAAGCGATCACACGGAATCGCTCTCTGTTCGCAGTCGAGCTCAAGGAATTTACTTGCTCTCCATTTCAGACGGAGTGACTGTTCTGAAAGTTTCACGCGTAAGCATCCAAAACTAACCGACAATCCTCGAAAACATGAAAACAAGAAGACTCTTATTGATCGCAGGATTTCAAGTAGCGTGCCTGACTGCCGCTTTCGGACAATCTGAAATCGAGCTGAACACTCCTATGGCCGGAGCCGTAGATTCGGACATTTCTCAGAGCGACATTGACAGCATCGTGAAGTTCACCGAAGAAACACTGAACAAATATGTCAAGGTCGCCAGATTTAAAACCGGCGAAAACGCAAGAACGGAAGCAGAAATAATTGAGGCGTTTAAATCCGTTTTCAGTGCCAAAACGGCGGTAGTCATGAGAGATTATGAAATGTATCCCGGCCCGGAATTGATAGGTTTGGATGAATACACGCGTGAATTGCTCTATTACTTTCCCGGCGGTTTTGATTTTGCCGTTGGCGAACCTAGCAATCTGGAAATCAGAAATGATGGAGACGATTGGTACTCGGTTTCATTGAAGCTCCCCAAAAACATGTTCTCGATTGTGAAAGATCAGCAACCCACTCAAAAACCCGACGGACTGCCAAGAGAGCAAAACATTTTTTTTCAAGTGAATAAGAACCGTATGGATAAAGCCGAAATCACAAAGATTTCCAACGCTTCGACCAAAGGTCCTGCAGAGGACTTTACGGATATTTTCACCTTTTTCGGAGCGGTAGGATCAGGATCTCCTTCGGTTACCCTGAGCGACTATTGGAATGCCAATCACGCCAATAGTACATTGGATGTATCGGGCGGATTGAACTACTCTTTTGGTGCGGAATACGTTTCGAACCGATTTGTCAACGCTAAAGGCAGCTCAGAAAAGAATTTTGCCTTTTCTGCGGGAATAATGTTTTCCAGCTTTGCCATAAACACCGACCTCTCCGGCTTCAATAGTAGCTACGATGAAGTAGCAGCAAATGAAACGGGATCTCAACTTTATTTAAGACTGGTTGAATTGCCCTCCGTCAACGAAGAAATCAGAATCAATACGTTTCAGATTCCGCTGGGTTTCGGGTATAGAGTCATAGATAAACGTGAGTATTTCGTTCAAGCTTTTGTGAAAGTAATTCCGGGGTTCGTGCTTGGCGGAAGCGGAAATGTGACCGGGAATTCAGTTTACGACGGAATTCTTTATTTGCCCGATGAAACAACCCTTTCGGACTTTCGAATTTTGGATGAAAATGCTACCAATCAAGCCACGCAGACCAACCCGAATAATTTTGGTCCGTACAATGTCGGAGATCAGGAAATTGACTTGGAATCAGAGCCAAATTTGGCCTCGTCCTTTCTTACACTTCAGTTCAGTCCTACCGCCCACTTTAAGTTTGATAACAGGAGCAGCGTCTGGGGACTTTCCGTTGGCATAGATGCAGGCTATCAATTCAGTTCACTGCTTGAGCACAATCCCATTTCCAATAGTGAGCTGAGTCCTCTCGGTACACGCGATGATTTTGACGGCAGTCTACTCAACTATTTTTCGAGCGATTCAAACGGTTTTGTGTTCGGGTTGCGCGTAGGACTTTCTTACTTTAACATGAACTCACCACGTTAATTCCTTCCCTTTTATGAAAAACTTACGAATCATATTGCCCCTCTTTCTAGGCTTAATCTTTTTGATTTCGGGATCCGCTTTTTCGCAAAAGAAGATGAAAATTATGGGTGTCCCAAAAAGTTTAGAGCGACCCATCGATGTATTTGACGATCCGGCTATGGTCAATAAAATGGTAAATGACACCCGTGACCAAGATCGCGAAATCAGGTGGGTGGTATTTTCTGACCGAGATGAGAACCCCGTATATGCCGAACCCGACAATTCCTCAAAACCTGCTTCTTACATAAACATGGGTGAGTTCTTCTATGTACTCGACGAAAAAACAGACTGGATCCAAATAGGTAAATCTGAAGGTTTTCCCGATAAATTAAAGACCGTCATCAAAGAAGAGAGCATAGGCTGGGTGCCTAAGAGCCGAATGCTTCTATGGTCGCATGGTTTGATTAGTAAACGCACGGGAATCAATAAAAAAGCCTTCTTGTTAAACCGGGGAGACGACACCGAAATACTCGAAAACTTAAATCGCGACGGTGACAAACAGGTGTTTCGAGATCCCGCCAGAGAAAAAGCCGCAGACAACGTCAAAATCTATAGTTTTTTCTTCGTCTTTAAAAAAGAAGGTGATATGTACCTTCTGTCAAAGGAAGAGTATCTCACTCCCAGTAAGGACTCCCAAAACACCTTGATCGGCTGGATTCACCGAAGAGACTTGCAAGAGTGGAATACCCGATTAAGCTTGGAGCCAAACTTCAGCGAGGAGGCATACAAGGAGCGAAAAGGAAATCCAAAACTACGCGCCCGCTCGTATTTCGACGTTAAAGGGCTCAAAGGGGTTTCGGCAAATTCGTTTGGCGATATGAACTACCTCTTCAAAGACGACGACCCCGCCTATTTAAAACCGGCTGAAGTGTCGGAAGAGGATCCCAGAAGGCTGAAAGGTGGAGTCCTCCGCTATCCGATTTTCGGAGCCACGCTCACTTCAGACGATGTAACCTATTACCGCTCGGGCGCCATAGGAAACATAAAAGTAGTCTCTGACCAAGACGGGAAAGTGAGCTTCGAGAGCGAAATTCCCGAAAACGCGATGGCGCAAATGAGCTCCTTTGCCGATAAGTACATAGAGCGGAGCAAAAAAGTCAATGTCTTTTTCGTCATTGAAGGAACCGACAAAACGGAAGCCTTCAAGCCCACCATTGTTTCTGCGATAAACTCTCTCCAAGCCAACCCCTTACTCGGAGAAAAATCGGATAAAATAGTTCAATACGGAGCGCTCATCTACCGAGCGCCTTTGGAAGGAGAAAGAGTGGTGGAAGTTGAGCGCCTGGGGCCAAACCTCGCAGACGTGACTCAATTTGTAGAGTCACAAAGCTTTACCAATATCAACAATCGCTCTGATGAAACGGCAGTTTTCTATGGCATTCAGCAAGCAGTACTCAAAGCAGGTTTTAACCCGCAAGAGTTGAACATTATGGTAGTTTTAGGAGGAGCCGGCGACTTTTCACGCAACTCGGGTATGAAGACTAAAGCCAAAAAAGAGAGTTGGGACGAATATGTGGAACCCAACGAACTGCGAACCCTGTTTGCCGAACTTCAAAACCTAAAAATGAATTTGCATTGTATTCAGTTGGTGAACAATGATTTACAGACCTATCAGGATTTTGCAAATGACATTAAAGGAACCATTGTAAATGTGGCAAAAGAGCGGTACAATAAGGCGCAGTCAGACACTCGTTTTCAGAGATATATGGAAAAGAATGATCAACTTTCTACAGGGTGGAAAGTGCCGATCTTCGAACTGAGTTCCTCGAATAAATACTCCGCGATGGAGGGAAGCATTCCCGGCGTCATCCTGAAGCCCGTGGGACCCGGCCGTCTTAAAGCAGATGAACTGAAGGAAGGCTTAAATTTTGTCTTGGACCAAACCTTGATTAATGAAAACGCCGTTGTTGAGCTTTTTCAAATTATTACCAAAGAAGGAGAGGAATTGGATATCGAACGCTTTAGCGAAGAAAACGGGCTGGAGTTCAGTTCGGTCACTCCTGGTTTTGCATTGAAGATGGCTGAGATGCACGCAGAACTGGACATCTCTGAAGATGATCTTCAAAATCTAATGGGTAAAAAATTGAATCTCTATACAGAAGTTTATCTACCGGTAAAACCCGAAGGCGCTGAAAACAACACCTTTTCTCAAGTCCTTTTTATGCCCTTTGCCGATTTAAGAGCTTACCGAATGGACATAGATCGTTCCATTGAAAAGGCGCTGAATGCAGCCAGTGAAGAAGAGCGAAGAGAAGAACTCTACAATATGCTGGTAAGCCGAACGGAAAAACTCGCCGGAGAAGCATCGGCCAAGAACCGTGATGACTTCAGTGTGGGAGATTTGCATAGAATGGAGCAGGGTGTGTACAACGAAGGTGGTGATAGAAACGTGATCCAATTGGAAACCACCGCGGGAGATAAAATCAGACTCGGGGATATCAATAACAATAAAGGAAACGTCACATCGGAGGATGTCGATGCTTTGATAAACGGGTTTGATCGAATTCGAAAAACACTCAAAGATATTGAACGCGATGAGCTTTATCCTTTTCAGCTAAAAACCAATCGGAACAACACTTATTATTGGATAAGGATGGATCAGTTCTTCCCCGTAATCAAGGGTGGTGAGTCAAATTAAAGAGGAGATAGCCACTGTGGAAAACGTTTTTCAGATTTCCGATTTGACCTGTGAGTACATAACCAAAAGGCCGGTACTCCACATCAAGCACCTTCTCATACCCCGAGGGAAACTGATTTTTGTGATCGGAGCTTCGGGCATTGGAAAAAGCACATTCATTGAGACGCTGGGATTCATGAACCGCACTATTGCAGAATCACCGGACCTATCGCTGAAATACAGCACCACGCCCCAATCTCCCGTCCGTGAGCTTAAGAATTTTTGGAACTTATCCAATGATGAGCTATCGGAGTTTCGACGAGAAAATTTCAGTTTCATATTCCAGAGCACCAATCTCATGCCCAATTTTACCGCAGGTGAGAATATGATGTTCAGCCTTCTGCTTCAAGGCAAGACTATAGCCGAATCAAAGGAAAGGGTGCTGGAGGTCATGCGCCTTTTATCCTTAGACGAGGAAATATTCGATAAGAAAATCACGGCACTCTCGGGAGGGCAGCGTCAGCGACTGGCGTTCGTGAGGGCCATCACATCTGAGTTTAATGTACTCTTCGGTGACGAGCCAACGGGAAATCTGGATGAAAAAACCGCTAACGATCTAATGGTCGTGCTGAAGCATATTTTAATAACAGAAAACAAAACGGGCATCATCGTGTCGCACGACCTTGATTTGGCCATGCAATTTGC
>DATFKV010000250.1:0-2189 GCA_035268465.1 Cryomorphaceae bacterium
CCTCCACCCTCGAGACAGGAGGGCATGTCTGCCGGTTTCATCACCCTACAAGGATTAGGACTAATGTACAGGTTATACTCTTTTGTTGCTATATTCGTTACGATATTGATTTATTTTTACGGATGCCATATTTTATATTCATTATATTTCGAATTTAGCATTCGATGATGCAATAAGATCCAATGAATTATCAAATCGATAACCTAGACCGACAGATTTTGGAAATACTGAGTGCCAATGCTCGGACTCCGTACACTGAAATTGCCGAAAAACTCATTGTCTCAGCCGGAACTATCCATGTTCGCATGAAAAAAATGGAGGTAGCGGGAGTGGTTAAGGGAACTGAAATAGTCGTTGATTTGGCCAAACTAGGTTTTGACCTTACCACATTCATAGGCGTATTCTTGGATAAAGGTGCGGTGTATCAAGAGGTGATTAAACAGCTCAATGAGATCGAAGAAATTATCGAAGCATACTATACGACGGGTGGATACAGTATTTTCCTGAAAGTAGTTTGTAGAAATACTGAAAATCTTAGGATGGTTCTCAATGAAAAGATCCAGCGAGTAGAAGGAATTCAGCGCACTGAAACCATGATATCTCTGGAGCAAAGCATCAGGCGTAAAGCACCTTTAAAACCGTTAAAAGAAGAAAAGTAAGTCGCGCTACTTCAGCCGGGGAGCCTTTCCCGGCCTCAACGTTTAGCACGCCTTCGATTTTCAATAAATCCAATCATTCAACTCAGTACCTTTGTTTCTATGAATGTCAGCTCCATCATAGCGGAATTGCAAAAAATTGAGGCAGAAGGAAAGAAGCCATTTCTCACCTCTTCCTTTCAAACGCACTCCATTCCTCTCTTGCATATCATCAGTCAAAGTCAGATTGCCATCCCCGTGTTTTGTTTGAATACCGGATTTCTTTTTCCGGAAACGTTGACATTTCGCGACGAAGTGGCCGCTAAGCTGAACTTGGATGTGAGAACCATCTCCTCTTCGACTCCGAAACATCAGCAAAAGGACGCAAACAGAAATTTCTTTTTCACCTCCAATCCCGATTATTGCTGTCACCTAAATAAGGTAGAGCCCACCGAACGCCTCTTGCATGAATTTGATGTTTGGGTAAATGGTGTAAGGGCAGATCAAAATTTGAATCGACGCAACATGACGACTTACCAAGCGGCCAAATTTGGAACCGAACGGTTTCACCCCATGCTGGATTGGACGAGCAAAGCTATTTATGACTACATCAAGGAGCATGATTTACCGAGACACCCCTTGGATGCACAGGGGTATCAAAGCATTGGCTGCATCCCCTGTACCCGAAAAACAGACATAAACGATCCTCGCGCGGCCAGATGGTTTGGCCTCAGTAAAACCGAGTGTGGACTGCATACGGAGTTGACGGAAAATTAACTCCTCAACCTTGTTTTGAGCGCATAAACTTGGCTTCGGAGAAAGACAGACTATAGCTGAATTTGATCTTCCTTAATTTTCTGAATGGAGCTTTCCTCACCGGGAATATCCGTAACCAGAGTTCGTGCATCCGACTTTTCGCTAACCATTGCTCTTGTGCTTTCGCCAAAGACCACAACAACTGTCTGCAGCGGCAAATCATATCTCTTCAAGTAAGCCTCCGCATTGGAAGGGGAAGTAAAAATATACTAGTCAGCAATGGCCTCAGGAAGTTCTGGTTTTGCTTGCGTTCGGTAGAATGGCCAGTCGAGAATTTGGGAAGATGGAAGCTGCTCGCGCAGGCGTTCGAAGCTTTTTTCGCCACGTGCTTGCACAACTCTTTCATCGGACTTGAGCACCGCTTCAAATTCCACCATTACTTCAGAGGTGTCGGAAGACTTGCCAATAAATTCGGGTTGGATTCCCGATTCTCTCATCGCGTCGGCGGTACCTTCGCCCAACGCCGCAAAACGAAAAGATCGGGTTTTGAAATTCTTGGCGAAAAGCTTTACCGCACTCGGACTGTAGAAAAAAATCCAGTCACTAAGGGGAGGACCGCTCTCACTTATTAAGCTAAACTCAATGCAGGAAAAACAAATGAGATCCCAATCTGACTTTCTGGCGTGGTCTACTAAGGCTTTGCTCGGAACATTCCGACTAAGAAATACTCTCATGGGCCTTGGCCTTAAGCTCAGAAACAGCTTGTTCCGCCAATGATATGGGATCATTTCCCGAAAG
>DATFKV010000251.1:0-2417 GCA_035268465.1 Cryomorphaceae bacterium
TTACATGACTGTAAATAATGGAATTAACTGGAACAGATGCGGGTCCAACTTTCCATTTGTAGTTGTTACAGATCTTGAAATTCAAGAAGAAACGAACAGGCTCATTGCCGCAACCTTTGGGGTTTCGACCTTCTCCATTGACATAAATGAACTTCTTGAAGACATCGTTTCTTCGACAGGATCTGAACAAGCAGAGAAAATCGAACTATACCCCAACCCTGCTCAAGATTACATACTAATCGAAGGCTTAACTCAAGCTGCTGATTACCAAATCTTCGACATGAGCGGGAAGTTGGTACTTAGCGGCCTGCTAAATAATTCGAGGGTAAATCTAAGCCTTCCAAAAGGAGCATATATCATTGATTTAAAATCAAATGAAAGATCCTACCGCAAAAAATTTATGGTAAGCGGTTCTTAAAAGGCCTGATGATCAGACGGATGTCTCGGTTATAGTTAAAGAAGTTATAAGTCCAGTTGAAGAAAACGACGACTCGGTTCCTAAATCCGACCAGAGACATCAAGTGAACGAACATCCAAATAAGCCAAGCAAAAGCCCCTTGGGTTTTGTATTTTCTTAAATCTGCTACAGCTCTGGTTCGTCCGATAGTGGCCATCGTTCCCAGATCAGTGTATTCGAATGGCTTCATCTCTTTTCCGGAAGCCATACGCCAGAGGTTCTTACCAAGAAGACGCCCTTGCTGGATTGCGGGCTGAGCTACTTGGGGATGCCCTTTTGGAAAGTTCTCCGTTTCCATGTAAGCAAGATCTCCGATGGCATAAAGTCCGTCTTCCCCTTGCACCTGATTGAATCGATTTACGCGAATTCGATTGCCTCGGACCAACTCATCACCGGAAATCCCTTCAGGCGGCTTGCACTGTACACCTGCCGCCCATATCAGAGTTTGAGTTAGCATAGGTTTCCCTGAAGTGATTATTTTCTTCCCGTCGTAATCATTCACCATGGTGTTTAGCCAAATTTGTACACCCAAGCCTTCCAAGAATTTTTGTGCTTTCTTGGATGATTGATCAGACATAGGCGGCAGCACCTTACCGAGCCCCTCTACAAGATGAATGCTCATGCGGCGAAAATCCAAATCGGGATAGTCTTTTGGCAGGACATGAGCGCGCAGCTCTGCAATGGCTCCCGCCAATTCAACTCCCGTAGGACCTGCCCCTACAATCACCACGTTCATCAAACTTTCTCGCTCCTTCAAATCGTCCGTAAGCAAGGCCGCTTCGAAATTTTCTAAAATTAAAGAGCGGATATTCAGCGCCTCGGGTACTGACTTCATCCCCATACTTTTTGCGGCAATTGTCTCATTGCCAAAGAAGTTGGTTACAGTCCCGGTAGCGAGAACCAAGTGATCGTAGCTCAAATCTCCAAGGGAAGTGTGAATCTCTTTTTTTTCCGTGTTCACGGACTTCACCTCTGCCAGGCGAAAGAAGAAATCTTTTCGGTTTTTGAAAATTTTTCGCAAGGGGTACGCAATACTATCAGGCTCTAACCCCGCCGTCGCCACTTGGTAGAGCAGCGGCTGAAAAGTATGGTAATTGTGCTTGTCGATTAAGACGATCTGGAATTTACCGTGAGGTAAGTTTTTGATGAGCTGAAGCCCTCCGAAACCACCTCCGACTATGACAATTCTGGGGACCGATGTATCCGATATATTCATGAATGAGCTCGTTTTATACGGAAACAAATAGCATGAAGTAATGTTTTAGATGAATCATGCAAAAATCTAATTTATAACCAATTGATACTATCATATATTTTATCGATACTTCCCATCTGTATACTTAATTGGCCATCAAATCCCGCAAAGAACCGAGATCTTTCTCTTCATCGACATCCGTTAAGGTTGGCAATAAGCTGTAACTTAATTTCAGTTTTTTGGTGTCCAGAATTGTATCTAACAGAACGTCCGGCGTCGACCATTTTTTATCTCTAAAAAGATGAGAGTAATGTCTGTCCATTCCGAGAAGGTAATACCCACCGTCCATAGCAGGTCCAATAACTACATTGTGATCGTCGAGTAATTTGAATGCGTCTTCGATGATTTCAGGTGTCAAGTCATAACAATCCGAACCGATGATGACCACTTTGCGATAATTTTGGGCAAATGCCTCTCCGAAAGCCCGATCCATGCGCTCGCCAAGGTCATCACCTTTCTGCAAAAACTTGGGAAACTTGTAATAATCCAAAATATCAAATTCTTCAATTTTATTGGAATAGAAAATGGCCTTATCGGCATAGGTTTTATCGGCCACGGAATAGGTATGTTCCAGTAGTTTCAGATAGATTTCGAGTGCTTTATGATCGCCCACGGTTTTTGCCAGTCTGGTTTTTACCTTTCCAAGCTCAGGATTTTTTGCAAAGACCATCAACAAGTTATTCTGTTCCATACACTTTATCGTAA